>JBEKVP010000282.1:0-4218 GCA_049513935.1 Steroidobacteraceae bacterium | reverse complement strand
CTAGTGTCCTGTAAGCAGAGGTAACCCATTCAGGAAGAAAAACATGATTCCTGCGGGTCAACGCTTCGTTTCGCGGTGGCGATCAAGACAGGCGGAACCGCCTGTCCTACCTTTACACGACACTAGCCCAGCTTAAAACCAGCCTTCTCCATTCCGCGCTGCGCTTCGGGATTTTTCATGAACGTCTCCCACACGAAACCGGTCCGGACATTCTCCGCCATCAGCATGGTGATACCTGTATCGATCCCCACCACATCCTTGTCGTACCAGTTCTTCAGCGGATTGAACGCATTCACAAACCCATAGCGGCTCCACGCATTCGATCCGTAACGGTCCTTTATTGTCTTCAAAACCCGCATCGCCGCCTTCGGCTGGAACGGCAGCGACCCGCCGGCCGCGCTCGGCGCCACCCGCCTCGGATGCTTCAATATCCACGCTTCTCTCCTGCCGCGCTGGCGCGGCGCGGCGCCGATTCAGCGCGCCATTCTCGCCGGGGATGCGCTCGCCGGCGTCACGATCATGCGCATGGAGGAGCGGCTCGACACCGGCCCCGTGCTCGCGAGCCGCGGCGTCGACATCGACCCGGCCGACACGGCGGGCAGCCTTGCCGATCGGCTGGCCCGGCTCGGCGCCGACCTCATGCGTCAAACCGTCGACGCGCTGGCGCAGGGCACGGCGGTCGAGCTGCCGCAATCCGAGGCCGGCGTCACCTACGCGGAAAAAATCTCGAAGGCGGAGGCACTCCTTGACTGGCGCGAGGATGCGGTTCTGATCTTGCGCCGCGTCCGCGCTTTCAATCCCGCTCCGGTCGCCGAGACCCGATGGGCGGGTACGCAGCTGCGCATCTGGGACGCCGAGGTGCCCCCGCGGCGGCCGCGTGGCGAGGCCCCGGTAGAACCCGGTACGGTGATCGCCGCTTCGGCCGAGGGCATCGAGGTGGCTTGCGGCGCGGGTGCGCTCAAGATCACGCGGCTGCAGCTTGCCGGGCGTAAACCGATGGCGGCCGCGGAGTTCATCAAGGCACAGCGTCTCTCCGGCGCTCGATTCGGAAACCCGTGAGCGCCCCCGGCGCGGTGGCGCCCGGCGTGGACGCTCGCTCGCTCGCCGTTCATACGGTCGCGCGAATTCTGCGCGAGGGCGTCACTCTCGATGAGGCGCTCGCGGGCACGCTCGCGGCAGCGCCGCGCGCCGCCGCGCCCGCGGTCCGCTCGCTCAGCTACGGGGCGGTGCGCGGATACTTCCGCCACGAGGCGGTGCTCGCCCGCCTGTTGTCGCAGCCGGTAAGATCACTGGATTTACCGGTGCGCGCGCTGTTATCGGTGGCGCTGTTCGAGCTCGAGGATGCCCGCACGCCCGAGTACGCGGTGGTGGATGCGGCCGTGAATGGCGCCAAGGCGGGCGGGGGGCGCGCAGGCGGACTGGTCAATGCGGTGCTGCGCCGCTATTTGCGCGAGCGCGAGACGCTGAACGAGGAGATCGCACAGAGTCCTGCCGCGCGCCACGCCGCGCCGGGCTGGCTCGCCGAGCGTCTGCACGCGGACTGGCCGGATCGGTGGACCGAGCTTCTCGCGGCGCTCGATACGCGCGCGCCGATGTGGTTGCGGGTGGACAGCCGCCGCGCGAGTGCGCAGGCGTATGTCGAGACCTTGCGCGCGGCCGGGATGGCGGCCCGCGCCGAGCCGCGCGTCCCAGAGGCCGTGGAGCTCGAAGTGCCGTGCGATGTCGCCGAGCTGCCCGGCTTCGCCGACGGCGCGGTGTCGGTGCAGGATCTCGGCGCGCAATGCGTCGCGTTCCCGCTGGCGCTCGAGGCGGGGCTGCGCGTGCTCGACGCCTGCGCGGCGCCCGGCGGCAAGACCTCGCTCGTAGCCGAGCGCGAACCGCACCTCGCCAAGCTCGTGGCGCTCGATATCGATCGCAAGCGGCTCGAGCGGGTGCGCGACAACCTCACCCGCGGCCGCCTCGACGCCGAGCTGGTCGCGGGCGATGCGGCCTCGCCCGAGGGCTGGTGGGACGGCGTACCCTTCGATCGCATCCTGCTCGACGTGCCGTGTTCCGCGCTCGGCGTGATCCGGCGCCATCCGGACATTCGCCTGCGCCGCTCACCGAGAGAAATCGACAAGATGCCGCTGATCCAGGGGCGCCTGCTCGGCGCGGCGTGGCGCATGCTCGCGGGCGGCGGCCGCCTCGTCTATGCCACGTGCACCCTGACCCGCAGCGAGAACCGCGGTGTCATCGCGGCGTTCCTCGAAGCAACGCCGGACGCCCGCATCGTGCCGGCCGAGGAGTGGGACCGCTGGCCGGGGCTCGGCACGCCGGACGGCTTCGGGCGGCAGATACTCCCCGGTGAGGCGGGTGCCGACGGCTTCTATTATGCTGCATTGATCAAACGATGAGACTCGCGCCCAAAATATCGTCTCTGCTCGTGCCGTTGCTGGCGGCGGCCTGCATCGGAGCCGTCATCCCGGCGCCCAGCCGGGCCGACGGTCTCGAAGGCCGATTCGAGGTCCGCTCCGCGGACCTCGAGCTGCAGGACGGCGTTTACCACCTGAACGCACGCCTGGAATTGCCCCTGAGCGATGCGGTGCGCCGCGGCCTCGCAGAAGGCGTGCCGCTCACGCTCGAGGTCGACCTCGACGTCGAGCGTGTTCGCCAGCTGTTGCCGAATTCGCGCGTCGCCGAGCTCACGCAGCGCTATCACCTGCAATACAACGCCGTCAGCGCGCGGTATATCTTGCGCAACGAGAACAGCGGCCAGCAGCAGTCTCTGGCGACGGTCGATGCGGCCCTCGAGCTCTTGTCCGAGGTGCGCAACCTCCCCGTGCTCGACAAGCCGCTGCTCCATCCGGACCGCCGCTACGAGGCGAGCGTGCGTGGCAAGGTCGATTACGGCAGCGTGCCCTTCACGCTGCGGGTGCTGATGTTCTGGGTGAACGAGTGGCACCGGGAAAGCGACTGGTATACATGGACGCTGCAGCCCTAGTCCGCAAACACGGCTCGACCGTGCTCGGGACCCTCGGGGTGCTGCTGTGGTTGGCGGCGCTCTATCTGCTGGGGTCGGCGGCGCAGAACTCGGCGCAGTTCGACCGGTGGATGCCGTGGATCCTGCTGATCAACATCGTCGGCCTGCTGACGATCCTGGTGCTGCTCGCGGCGAAATCGTTCCAGCTCATCAAGGACTATCGCCGGCACGTGCCGGGCTCGCGCCTCAAGGGCCGCACGGTGGCGATTTTCAGCGCCCTCGCCGTCGCGCCGATCCTGGTCGTGTACTACTTCGCGCTGCAGTTCCTGAACCGCGGCATCGACAGCTGGTTCGAGCTCGAGGTGAGCCAGGGGCTCAAGGATACGCGGGAGCTGTCGCATGCGGCGCTCGAGGTGCGCGTGCGCGAGTTCCTGCAGCACACCGAGGTCGTGGCGCACGAGCTGTCGGGTCTCCCGGATTTCGACCTGATACGAACGCTCGACCGCGAGCGGCGCGACAGCACGGCGCTCGAGTTCACGGTGGCGGGCGCCCAGGCTCAGATCATTGCAACGAGCTCCGATCAACCCATGGACACGCTGCCCTCGCCGGCCACCGATGAGATGATGCTGCAAGTCCGGCGCGGCCGTTCCTACGTCAACCTCGACACCGACTCGGTGGGCGGCTACGTCATCCGCGCTGCCGCGCCGATCGAGGGTTCCGCGAGCTCGGCCACACGCGTGCTCATTGCGCTCTATCCGGTACCGCAGCAACTCAGCCAGCTCGCCGATACGGTGCAGCGCTCGTACAGCCAATACGCGAACCTCGTACAGCTCAGGCGCCCGCTCAAATCCACGTTCGTCCTCATCTTGACGTTCGTCGTGGTGATGTCCTTGATCGCGGCGGTCTACGGCGCTTTCTTCGCGGCGCAACGCCTGGTTCAGCCCGTGCAAGACCTGATCGCGGGAACGCGCGCGGTCGCCAAGGGCAACTACGACACGCAGCTGCCGTTACCTTCCCGGGATGAGCTCGGATTCCTGGTGACCTCGTTCAACGACATGACCAAGCGGCTCGGCCGCGCCCGCGAGGAGACGCGGCGCAGCCAGCAGGCGGTGGAGGCCGAGCGCGCGGGGCTCGCCGTGATCCTGGCGCGCCTGTCGACCGGCGTGGTCTCGCTCGCGCCGGATCTCACGGTGCGCACCGCGAATCAGGCGGCGAGCGCCATTCTCGGCGTCGACCTCGAGGCCGCGGTCGGCGCGCAC
>JBEKVP010000281.1:0-4228 GCA_049513935.1 Steroidobacteraceae bacterium | reverse complement strand
GTTCCTGGGCTTCGTTCACGCGCAGCGGACGGCCACCCATCTGGAAGCCGTTCGTCTGTTGGATCGCGTTTTGTGCTTCACCTGCCGCCATGTCCACGAACGCGAAGCCGCGAGGCCGGCCCGTTTCGCGATCGTTGATGAGCTTGACGGAATCGACTTTGCCGTAGCGCTCGAACAGGCTACGAACTTCGTCTTCCGTCGCGGTGAACGGCAGGTTGCCAACGTAGATCGTCGTCATTCAACTAATCTCACTAACAGTGCGCGCTAAGCGCGGACTTGCTTCCGCTCGCGCGCGGTTTCCAATCACCAGGCGACGCGTTTTTTGCAGCCGCGAAGCCTGTACCTTCGGTCGCGCACTTGAACCGTTTAATGCCAGGGAACGACCTACGAGCCGATGCTACGCCAGGGAAATATGGTTGGCAAACGCTAGAAACAGGGGGTTTGGCCCCGGCTATTCGACCTCGAGATAGGCGTATCCATTGAGCTCGTTCTCGTAAAAGCGCTTCACGGCCTGCGCCTCGGTAATGGACATCCGGCCTTCCTGGATGGCCCGCTCGCAGTCCCGCGCGATGCGCGGATACAGCTCGTCGGTGTCATATTCCATGTACTGCAGCACCTTGGTGGCCGTGTCGCCCTTCACGATCTCCTCGATCCACCAGCCGCCTGTCTCCTGCAGGCGGATGTGCACCACGTGGGTGTCGCCGAATAGATTGTGCAGGTCACCGAGGGTCTCCTGATAGGCGCCCACCAGGAACGCCGCCAGGTAGTACTGCTCGCCGGACACGAGCTCATGCACCTCAAGAGTGCGCTTGTTGATGCGGGGGTTCACGAAGTGGTCAATTTTCCCGTCGGAATCGCAGGTTATGTCGGCGAGCACGGCGTTTCGGGTCGGCCGCTCCGTCAACCTCTGGATCGGCATGATGGGAAACAGCTGGCCGATCGCCCAGCTGTCGGGGAGGGACTGGAACACCGAGAAATTACAAAAATAGATGTCGCTCAGCATGTCCTCGAGGTTTTCCAGCTCCTCGGGTACACGATTCAGCTTGCGGCAGTAATCGCGAATCTTGGTGCAGGTGGCCCAGTAGAGCCGTTCCGCCAAGCCGCGGAACTCGAGGCTCAGATAACCCCAGTTGAACATCTGCAGCGCCTGCTCCCGGGCCTGGAGCGCATCGTGGTAGCACTCCACCAAGCGGCGCTCGTTCACGGAGCGGAAGCTGTCGAACAAATCGCGGACCGGCTGCGGCAGCTCCTCGGACCGGCCGTGGTAGTCGTCCTCCGGACGCCCCGAGACCTTGAATTGATCGAGCTTGGAAGAGCCGAGCACGTCGAAGACCAGGAGGCTGTGCTGCGCGGCGATGGCGCGTCCGGATTCGCTCACGATCATGGGATGCGGCACGTCGCGGGCGTCGCAGACGCTTTTGATGCGATACACAACATCGCTCGCATACTCGTTGAGCGTGTAATTCATCGACGACTCGTAGTTGGTTCCGCTGCCGTCGTAGTCGACCCCCAGGCCGCCTCCGATGTCGATGTACTGAAGACCTGCGCCCATGATCTTGAGCTCGGCATACACGTGTGCGAGCTCGTTGATGGCGTCCTTGACCCGGCGGATGTCCTGCAGCTGACTGCCGGGATGGCAGTGCACGAGCTGCAGGCAGTCGAGCATGTTGCGCTCCTTCAACAGCGCATGCAGGTCGAGGATTTCGCTGATGAAAAGTCCGAACTTCGACTTCTCACCCGCGGACTCGCGCCAGCGCCCGGCGCCGTCGCTCGCGAGCTTCACCCGCACGCCGATCTTGGGGCGCACGCCGTAGCGGTCTGCGTGCTTCAGAATCGCATGAATTTCTTCGTAATTCTCGACCACCGGGATGATGTTGCGGCCGAGCTTGGCGGCGATGATGACCGCCTCGATGTAGCTGTCGTCCTTGAAGCCGTTGCAGACCACCATGCGATCCGGCGCATCCTCGGTGATCGACATGACCGCGAGCAACTCGGGCTTGGAGCCGACCTCGAGGCCGAATCCGAATTCCTTGCCGTAGCGGTAGACCTCCTCGACCACCAGGCGCTGCTGGTTGACCTTGATCGGAAACACCGCCGCGTAACGGTTCTTGTAGTCGTTCTCCGATATGGCCGTCCCGAACGCCTCGGCAAGGTGGCGCAGCCGGTGCGCGAGGATGTCGGAGAAGCGGATGACCACCGGCGTGTGCAGGTCGCGCGCCTTGAGCCCTTGTACGACCTCGAGCAGGTCGATCTCACGGGTCGGATCCATGCTCGGTCGGATCACGACGTGACCGTCGGCATTGATCGAGAAGTAGCCCTTGCCCCAGGCCTCGACCTGGTACAGATCGAGCGACTCCTCGACTTTCCAGGCCAGGCTGGTCCCCAGCATCTTCGCGGGTATGTTCATGTGCGCGCACCATAACAAATTGGTGCTGCATGTAAATGACTCAGAGCACGCGTATGAGATCCGACGACGCGCGGCGCGCGCCGAGGCCGGTCAGCCCGGGGCGCGCAGCCCGGGGCGCGCAGCCCGGGGCGCGCAGCCCGCGGCGCGTAGCCCGCGGCGCGTAGCCCGCGGCGCGTAGCCATGGGCGCGTCAGCCGCGCGCGATCGGGCGTTTCGGATCGCGGATCCACTCGCTCCATGAGCCCGCGTAGAGCTTCGCACCCGGCAGTCCCGCCAACTCCAGCGCAAGCAGGTCGTGGCAGGCGGTGACGCCCGAGCCGCACATGGCGATCACATCGGCGGGCGCCGTGCCCTTGAGCCGCTCAAGCCAGCGGCGCGCGAGTTCAGGCGGTGGCAGGAATCGCCCGTCCTCGCGCAGGTTGGCGGTGAAAGGATGATTGATCGCGCCCGGCACGTGGCCTGCCACCGGGTCGATCGGCTCGACCGTCCCGGCGAAGCGCTCGGGCGCGCGCGCATCCACCACGAGCCGCCCCCGATCCTCTAGCGCCTCGATCAGCTCGGCCGCCGTGACGACGGCAGCCGCGTCGGGCCGCGGCGCGAACGCCGCCGCGCGCGGCTGCATCTCCGGCTCACCCGATTCCACCGCACCCCCGGCTTTGAGCCACGCCTGCAGCCCGCCGTCGAGCACGGCGGCCCTGTCGTGTCCGAGCCAGCGCAGCAACCACCAGGCGCGGGCCGCGAACGAGCCGTTGATCTCATCGTAGGCGATCACCTGCGTATCGGACGAGATGCCGAGCCCGCCGAGCAAAACGGCCAGGCGTTCCGGCCGCGGCAACGGGTGGCGGCCGGTCGCGGTCGATACCGGCCCAGAGAGATCGCGGTTGAGATCGACGTAGCGCGCGGTTGGGATATGCTGCCGAAGATAGGCTTGTTTGCCTGCGTCGGGCGCGGCGAGGTCGAAGCGACAATCGAGGATCACGACCGACGGCGAGCCGATCAAATGCAGCAAAGCCGCCGCGTCGATGGTGGTCCGGAAATCCACGAGCTGGAGCTTAACGCGATGCCGCTCGAACTGCATCCGCTCCGCTACAATCGCACCATGGCACTCACTCTTTATTGGGGCAGCGGCAGTCCGTACGCATGGCGGGTGCTGCTCGCCCTGGAGCACAAGCGCCTGTCGTACGAGTCGCAACTCCTGCATTTCGACAAGCAGGAGCATCAATCCCCGCAGATGCTGAAGATGAATCCTCGCGGCCGCGTGCCCGTCCTCAAGGACGGCGACTACGTGGTGTTCGAGTCCGTCGCGGTGCTCTACTACCTCGACGTCAAGTACCCCGAGGCGCCGATCTTCGGCCAGACCCCCGAAGAGGCCGGCGTGATCATGCGCGTGATCTGCGAATTTCAGAACTATGCCGAGCCCTCGCTCCAGAAGATCGTGAGCGCAATATTCAGCGACGAGGTTGCGCACTCCCTCGAGGAGCTCACCGACGCGATGCATGTGGTCGGCCGCGAGGCGCGCACCATCGAGGGACGTCTGAGCAAGGAGCTGTGGATCGTCGGCGCCAGCTACTCCGCCGCCGACATGGTGATATTCCCCTGGATCCAGCTGCTGCGCCGAGCCCTGAACAAGACCGCCGCCGCGGAGCTCGGCGCGCGGTTCTTGCCGATGGAGAGAAACTATCCGGCGCTCGCGCGCTGGATCGGGCGCATCGAGTCGCTGCCGGGCTACGATAAGACCTACCCCCCGCACTGGCGCGAGCATTGAACTTGGCGGGCGCGCGCGGCGAGCGCTCTCTGGCACGCGCCGGCGCGCCAATCTCGC
>JBEKVP010000280.1:0-4233 GCA_049513935.1 Steroidobacteraceae bacterium | reverse complement strand
CGCCGTAGCCGCCGCCTGGGCCGTACGCGCCCGGCGCGCCCATCGGCCCGGGTCCCGAAGGATATTGCACATAGGTGCTACGCCGCCGGAACAGCATCCAGAACACGCCGACCACCAACGCGAGAATCAGCACCGTGCCCCAAGGAAAGTGCGACGCGGCGGGCGCTGTGGTCAGGCCGAAGGGCCGACCTTCACCCCGTACCAGGCCGAGCTCGGACTTGAGCTCCTGCACGGATTGCGGATT
The DNA here is from genome assembly GCA_049513935.1 of Steroidobacteraceae bacterium. GTDB lineage: Bacteria > Pseudomonadota > Gammaproteobacteria > Steroidobacterales > Steroidobacteraceae > Bog-1198. The sequence continues at coordinate 3,989 of JBEKVP010000280.1, read as the reverse complement.
CTCCTTGGGCAATCCGGGAGCGATCTGCTCCGCGCGCGCGAGCTCGGCGCGGGCGCGGGCAAAGTCGCGTTCGCGAGCAAACAGCTCGGCTTGAACGTAGTGCGCCGTCGCGCTGTCGGGATGATCGCGCAGGACCTGGTCCATCATCTGCTGCGCTTCAGCGAGGTGTCCGCTTCGCACAGCCTGATAAATCTGGTCGACGGTGGCGTCGGCCGCCAACGCGGGCGCACCGGCGAGCGAAAAAGTCAAGGCCGCGGCAACAAGAGACCCAGCAAGTAGCTTTCGCATAAGGCACCCTAAAATGGCCCGAGAGTGGGCCGTTGGCGTTTTATATGTGGGCTGATCCTCGAAGTTCAACCGGCGCCCGCCGCCGTGCGGCTAAGCCCTTGTTTTAGTGCGCCATGCCAGCGCGCTCTCGCAACGCCACAACGCTCCCTGTATAACTTTTCGCCTGATGCGTCAGACGATCGTCATCGTGGGGGCGGGATTTTGCGGCAGCGTGCTCGCCGCCCAGCTCTTGCGCCGGCCGCCGGCCCAACCCACGGAGATCGTGCTCATCGAGCGCGGCACCGCGATCGCACGCGGCGTCGCCTACGCCGCGCACGACATCCCCTACGTGCTCAACGTTCCGGCGGGGCGCTTGTCGGTGGATCCCCAGGACCCGCTGCAATTTTTGCGCTTCGCCCGGCAGTCGATTCCCGACGCCGACGCCGAGGACTTCATGCCCCGGGCCCTGTACGGGGACTATCTCGGGGACGTGCTCGATCAAGCCGAGCACGCGGCGCCCGCGCACGTCACGCTCACCCGGCTGTTTGGCGAAGTGACCAGTATCTCGCGCTTGACGGGCGAGAAGCCGCTGCGCGCGAACCTTGCCGGACTCAACGGCATCGAGGCGGACCGGGTGGTGCTGGCCTTGGGCAATCCGCCGTCGGCAGTGCATGCGTGGGCGCGCGGGGTTCTCCATCATCCGGCCTATTTCCACGATCCCTGGAGCGTACCGAAGTCGTTCCGGGCGGAGCACTCGGTGCTCATCATCGGGACGGGGTTGACGATGGTGGACGTCGCCCTGGCGCTGAGTCAGGAAGGTGGGCGGGTGCCGCTGGTGCGCACGATCTCGCGTCACGGCTTGCTGCCGTTGGGCCAAACGATCTTCAGGCCCACGGCGGCGCACGGGCACGGGGAGGATCTGCTCGCGCAAGCCGGGTCGATCCGGCGCGTGCTCGCGGCCAGCCGCGCATTGGCCCGCAATGCGGAGAGCCTGGGCGGCGATTGGCGCGAAGTGGTCACCTTCATCCGCCATCTCGCGCCTTCGCTCTGGCAGAGATTGCCGGTTGCCGAGCGGCGCCGCTTCCTTCGCCACGCGCAGTGCCACTGGGACGTGCATCGTCACCGCTTGCCGCCGCGGATGGCCGCGCGCATCGCGCACATGCGCGAGAGCGATCGGCTCAAGGTTTACGCTGGGCGGATCCGCGAATTGATTCCAGAGGGCGATGAGTTGCGCGTGATTTGGCGCCGCCGCGGGAGCCGCGAGAATGAGAGCTTCGCGGTGAACGCGGTGATCAATGCCACCGGTCCCGATTACATGCTGAAGCGCTCCGCCGATCCCTTGTGGCGATCGCTGCGCGCGGAAGGTCTGGTGTCCGAGGATGAGCTCAACCTCGGTGTGCGCACCGCCCGCTACGGCGCGTGCGTGTCCGCCGAGGGTACGCCCAGCGCGCATCTGTTCTACTTGGGCCCGATGCTGCGCGCACAGCACTGGGAGGCGACCGCCGCGCCCGAGCTGCGCTCGCATGCGGATGAGCTCGCGCGGCACCTGGCGCAGGCGCCCTGACATCGATGCCTGGGCCAACCTGGACCCGAAGCTCGCGCGAAATGTTCAGGCGAGCTTTTCGATTGCGCTGAGCAGGCGGCGAATATCGGCAGCCGTCGAGTACATCGAGATCCCGGTCCGCAGCAAGCCGCCGCGCTCGCCGAGGCCGAGCACCTCCACCGCACGCGCCGCGTAGAAGTTGCCGTCCCAGACGCACAGCCCCTCGGCCCCGAGCGCGGTTGCCGCCGCGCCCGCGGTATGCCGATCGAGCGTGATCGACACCGTCGGCGCGCGCGCGCGCGTACCGAAGTCCGGTCCCCAGACGCGCACGCCGCGGATCCGCCTCACGCCCTCATAGTAAGAGGCGGCGAGTCCATGCTCATAGGCGCTGATGCCGGTCATCGCATCGACGATGCGCTCGCGCAAGCTCGTCCCCGTCCCGAAGCTCGCGAGATACTCGATCGCCGCACGCATCCCATCGATGGCGGGATGATTGAGCGTGCCGGTCTCGATGCGATACGGTGGTGCCGGATCCTGGACCCGCAATCGATCGGTCGGCAAACGCTCGAGCGCGCCGGGCTTCGAGTACAGGACGCCCACGTGCGGGCCGTAGAACTTGTAGCCCGAGCAGAGGAGAAAATCCGCGTCCATGGCGCGCACGTCGAGCGGGAAGTGCGGAGCGTAGTGCACGGCGTCGATCACCAAGAGCGCGTCGACCGCGCGTGTAAGGCGCCGCGCGAGCGCGATGTCGTTGACGGTCCCGAGCGCATTCGATGAGGCGCCGAGGGCGAATACCTTGGTGCGCGCCGAGATCTTCGCCGCCATGTCGCCGCTATCCAGGACCCCGGTTTCCTTGAGACGTACTTCCTGAACGACGATTCCGCGCTCTTTCAAACCAAGCCACGGGCCGCGGTTCGCCTCATGATCGAGCTCGGTGATGAGCACCTCGTCGCCGGCCTGCAGCGTGCGCCCGATCGCGTGGCTCAACGCAAAGTTGAGCGTGGTCATGTTCTGGCCGAACGAGATGCATTCGGCCGACGGCGCATTCAAGAACGCGGCGATGACCTCGCGCGCATGCTGCATGCGGCGGTCGACTTCCCGGGACGGCGGGAAGTTGCCGTGCGTGTTGACGTTGCAGGAGGCGTAGAAATCCGCGATCGCCTCGATCACCGCGGCCGGGACCTGGCTGCCGCCGGGGCCGTCCAGGAACGCGAGCTCGATGCCTTCGCGATGTTTGGTGAGCGCAGGAAAATCCGCGCGGCAGCGCCGGGCGTGCTCGGCCGTGTACGTCATTACAGCAGGTCGTAGGTGAAGTCGTAGCCGGTCGGCGTTGCATCGCGCGGATGAAGCTTCATGCTGCCTCGCGCGCCTGCGTATTTACCGGTGCCGCCGGTGATCGCGAAGAGCGCGAGCTGATCACGAACGTCCTGTTCAGCCCGCTGCACGATGCCGACGCCGTGCGCTACCGCCAGGAGGTCTTCCGGGACCTGGACGATCCGGCCCTGTTCGATGAGGTCAAACGCTTCGCCCAACTTATCCAGCAGGTGCGCGCCCACCTGCGTCAACTGGCGAAGATGCAGGACCGCTACCACCGGGAGGGCTGGCTCCTGGACGGGGCGGCCATCTACTGTGACGCGGTGCAGTCACTGGCCGGGCAGCTGGCCTCGGCGCCGATAAGCTCCCGAGCGTTGGCGGCTTTCCGGGAGTACCTCGCTTCATATGTGGCTTCGACCGCGTTTGCCACCTTGGTAAGCGATACACGGAGCCGCAAAGACGCTCTCGGGCAGATCCGCTACTGCACCCGCATCCACGGCGGCCGGGTGGAAGTGAGCCGCTACCAGGAGGAAGCGGACTATAGCGCCGCGGTGCTCGCCACCTTCGAGCGGTTCAAGCAGGGCGCGGTCAAGGACTACCGGATCCGCTACCGGACGTGGCCGGGCATGAACCACGTCGCCGCCCAGATCCTCGAACTGGTGGCCCGGCTGTTCCCGGAGGAGTTCACCGCCCTGGACGAGTACTGCCGCCAGCACGCCGCGTTCCTCGACGAGGGAATCCGGCGCGTCGACCAGGAACTCCAGTTCTATCTGGCCTACCTGGACCACACCAGGCCGCTCCGCGTGGCCGGGTTGCAATTCTGCTCTCCCGAGGTTGGCGCCAGCTCGAAGGACGTCCACGCCGC
>JBEKVP010000279.1:0-4239 GCA_049513935.1 Steroidobacteraceae bacterium | reverse complement strand
GAGCGCGGCGTGGCGGCCCACTGGCGCTACAAGGAGGGCGGACGCGGCGATCAGGCCTACGAGCGCAAGATCAACCAGCTGCGCGCGCTGCTGACCCCCGACGCGCAGGACAGTACTCAAGACTTCCTCGAGCGCATGCGCGTCGAGCTCTTCCAGGACCGGGTGTACGTGCTCTCGCCCAAGGGAGAGATCGTCGATGTACCAGTCGGGGGCACTCCGCTCGATTTCGCCTACCAGGTGCACACCGACTTGGGCCACCGCACGCGCGGCGCCAAGGTGAACGGCCGCATGGTCGCGCTCGATTATCAGCTGAAGAACAGCGAGACGGTGGAGATCATCGCCGCGAAGACGGCGCACCCGTCGCGCGATTGGCTCTCCCCCCAATCGGGTTTTCTCGCGAGCCCGCGCAACCGCAACAAAGTCAAGGCATTTTTTCGCAAGCAGGACGAATCGCAGAACAAGCTCGAAGGCCGGGCCATGCTCGAGCGCGAGATGCAGAGGCTCGGCGTCAACCACCCACCGATGCCCGATCTCTTGAGCGAGCTCAAGATGGCGAACGCCGAGGAGCTGCACGCCGCATTGGGCTTGGGCGAGCTGAGCGCGGCGCAGCTCGCGGGCGCGATTCAACGGGTGCAGGCCCGCGCCGCCCGGCCGGACGAGGCGCCGAAAACACGCGCGCCCACACAGCGCGAGCCCGAGGTCGAATTGCAGGGCGTGGGAGACATGCTCTCGACCTACGCGCGCTGCTGCAAACCGGTGCCGCCCGAGCCGATCGTCGGCTACATCACCGTCGGACGCGGCGTGAGCATCCACAGCCAGTCGTGCACGAATCTCGCGCGCCTGTCCATCAAGGCGCCGGCGCGGGTCTTGCCCGTGGCGTGGGGCAAGCACTCCGCCGCGGATTTTCCGGTGGACATCGAGGTCGAGGCCTTCGACCGCCGCGGCTTGGTGCGCGACGTGAGCGCAGCGCTCGCCGACGAGAAGATCAGCATCCGCAGCATGAATACCGTGACCGACGCGCGCGATCACGTCGCGCGCATGCAGATCGGCATCGAGATCACGGGACTCCCCCAGCTCTCGCGGGTGCTGGCGCGCATCGCGCAGCTCCCCAACATCGTGGGCGCGCGCCGCAAGAAGTGACCGGGGGCGTCCGCGCTTGGCACCCGGGGGGATCGGTACCGCTCAGGGATTGCTGGTGCGCCGGATGAACGCCGCCACGTTGTCGTGGAGCATCTTGAGCGAGGCGTCCTTCGCGTACACCATGTGCCCCGAGTCGTAGAACTTGTACTCGATGTTGCGCTGGAGATCGGGCGGGATCGGCAGGTGATGCATCTCATAGACGCCCTGATAGAAAGGCGTCGCGAGGTCGAAATAGCCGGCGTGCAGCTGAATCTTCAGATTCGGGTTGAGCTTCATCGCATTTGCGAGATCCGGTATGACGTTGGCGCCCTGCTCGGAGGGAGCCGGCGGGGTCTGCCCGGGAAGCTGGTGGTGAAAATCCCAGGTCCGGAAAAGTCCCACGCTCGGCTTGAACGCCTCGCCCTCGCCGTAGTGCAAATCCTTGCGCGCGTATTCGTTGAACGCCGCCACGTACGCCGAGCTGAGCGCGGCCGATTGCGGGTCGTAATTCGCGCGCTGGCTCAACGGATCGATGTCCGGTCCCGAAAAGCGCGTATCGAGCCGTCCTGTGGTCTCTTCATCGCTCGCTTGCAAATTCTGGCGGAATTCGCCGCCGTCGATGCGCAGGTCCGCCCGCAGGATGTAGTCGACCGGAAGCCCCGTGTATTCGTGCAGCTTCTCGGCGACCGCTGTGCGCTCCGCGGGCTGCAACTCCGAGCCCGCCGCGAGCGCGCGCCCATAGTCGCCCATCGCAAACTGCTCCACCTCGGCGAGAAACGCCGGCAGGTCCGCATGTTCCGCGGGCAGCTTGTGGTGATACCAGGCGGTGGCGGCATAGGTGGGCAGCACGGTCTGGTACGGCAGATCGACGCCGGGATTGCCGGTCGGCCGGTCCGGGCTCAGATCGAAGCTCAAGATCTGCGACAGCAGAATCACGCCGTTGAAGTCGATCGAGCGCTCCGATTGCAGTTGATTGATGAGCACCGCCGAGCGCGGCGTGCCGTAGCTTTCGCCGAACAGATACTTCGGCGAATTCCAGCGCCCGTACTTGGTCAGAAACTGCGAGATGAATTCGGCGAACGCATAGGCGTCGGGATCGATGCCGAAGAACGCCTTCTCCTTGTCCTTTCCCGTGACGCGACTGAAGCCCGTGCCCGGCGCGTCGATGAACACGAGATCGGTGGCATCGAGGAGGCTCGATGTGTTGTTCACGAGCGAGTACGGCGCGGCGGGCGTGTGCGAGTCGGTCGAGGTGACGATGCGCTTCGGGCCGAACGCACCCATGTGCAGCCAGAGCGTGGCCGAGCCCGGGCCCCCGTTGTAGAGAAAGGTGACGGGCCGCGGTCCGGCGCCGCCGGTCCTGAAGTAGGCGACGTAGAACATCGACGCTTCGGCGGTGGGATTCTTGGACTCGCCGTCCCCGGACGCCGCCTCGTCCTTGTCGGGCTTCGGGTCCCGCGGCACATCGTCCCAGCCCCTCGGGTGCACGATCAGCGTACCCGCGAACGCCTGGTAGGAAACGCTTTGACCGCCCACGTTGACGGTGCCCGTGCTGACTTTGGACTCGGCCTTGAAGGGCTCGAATCGTCCGCCCGCCTTCGCCGACTCGCCCGGCCCCGGCGATTTGTCCTGCGAAGCCTTGTCGGGCGCCTCCGTCGTCCCCGTTTGAGCCGCCCACGCTCCCACCGCAGCGCATAACGCCGCGCAGGCGAGCGCGGCCGCGAAACCTGTCTGTTGAGCCGTCGGCATGGACTCCCCTTTTTCGACCTGGGTTATTTGACGCCAGCGCACTCTTATCGGTTGATCGAGTCGATCGCGATCTTGTCCGCGGCGAGCGCCGCCTCGTGCAGCGCCTCGGAGAGCGTCGGATGCGCATGAATCGTGCGCTGCAGATCCTCGGTGCTCGCCGAATACTCCATCGCGAGCACGGCCTCGCTGATCAGCTCGCCCGCCATCGGGCCGATCACGTGAACGCCCAGGATCTCGTCGTCGTCCTTGGCGGAGATGATCTTGGCCATGCCTTGCGCCTGCTCCATGGCGCGGGCGCGCCCGCTCGCCGCAAACGGGAAGGAGCCCACCTTGTAGGCGCGGCCGGCGGCCTTCACCTCCTCCTCGGTCTGGCCGACCCAGGCGATTTCCGGGGCGGTATAGATCACCGACGGAATGACCTTGTAGTTCATCTCGCCGTAGCGGCCGGCAATCAGCTCGGCCGCCATGATGCCCTCCTCCTTGCCCTTGTGCGCGAGCATCGGTCCGCGCACCACATCGCCGATCGCCCAGACGTTGGCAGCGCTGGTGCGGCAATGCTCGTCCACCTGAATGAAGCCGCGCGCGTCGAGCTCGACACTTAAGCCTGCGGCGAATAAATTCTGCGTGAACGGGCGCCTGCCGACCGCCACGATGAGCTTGTCTACTTGCAACGTGTGCTCGCCGTGCGCGTCGGTATAGACCACATCCACCGCGCTGCCGGACACGGCGGCGCGCGCCACCTTGGCGCCGAGCTTGATGTCGAGCCCCTGCCGCTTGAAATGGCGCTGCGCCTCCTTCGCGACGGTCTGATCCACCACCGGCAGAAAATCCGTCAGCGCCTCGAGCACCGTGACCTCGCTGCCGAGGCGCCGCCAGACGCTCCCGAGCTCGAGCCCGATGACGCCGGCGCCGATCACTCCGAGGCGCGGCGGCACGGCGTCGAGCTCGAGCGCATTCCAGGAATCGATGATGAATTTGCCGTCATGCGGCACGCTGCCCAGGCGGATCGGCGTCGATCCCGAGGCGAGGATCACGTGCTTCGCCTGCAAGGTCTTCTCGGAGCCGTCGGGAGCGGTGACCAGCACCTGGTTTCCCGGGAGGAGCTTACCGTGGCCTTGGATGCCGACCACGCCGTTGGCCTTGAACAAGGCCGCAATGCCCTGGGTCATGGTCTTCACCACGGCCGCGCGGCGCTTCTGCATTTGCGCCAGATCGAGCTTGACTTCGGCCAGTTTGATGCCGTGAACCGAGAACTCATCCTTCGCGCGCTGATAGAGCTCGGAGGACTCGAGCAGCGCCTTCGAGGGGATGCAGCCCGCGTTCAAGCAGGTACCGCCGAACGTGTAGCTCCCGTCGGTGTTCTTCCATTCG
>JBEKVP010000278.1:0-4245 GCA_049513935.1 Steroidobacteraceae bacterium | reverse complement strand
TGCGCCGCGAGATGCACGTGGACGAGACCGACGTCAATCGGATCAAGACCCTGCTTCCGTACGCTTGAACCAATAGGGGTAAAGAACAATGGCACGAGTAAAACGCGGCGTCGTGGCAGGGCGTCGGCACAAGAAGATTCTCAAGAAGGCGAAGGGCTATTACAACGCACGGCGCAAAGTGTTCCGCGCGGCGAAGCAGGCCGTCATCAAGGCCGGTCAGTATGCCTATCGCGGGCGGCGCGAGAAAAAGCGCGAGTTCCGTGCGCTGTGGATCACGCGCATCAATGCGGCCGCGCGTCTGTGCGGGCTTACCTATTCGACGCTGATCGACGGCCTGAACAAGGCGGAAATGGCGATCGACCGCAAGGTGCTCGCCGACCTCGCGGTGCATGACCTGCCGGCCTTTACGGCAATCGCGGAAAAAGCCAAAGCCAGTCTGTCGGCCTGAGTACTATCGAGGAACGCCGGGGCCGCGAAGGGCGGCTCCGGCGGACCTTGAAGCATTCTCAATGGCTACGGAACAAATTCTCTCATCACTCATCGAGCAGGCGCTCGCGGACGTGCGCACGTCCCGCGATCTGTCGGCGCTCGACGAGGTGCGGGTGCGGCTCCTCGGCAAGAAGGGCTTGCTCACCGAGCAGCTCAAGAGCCTGGGCAAGCTGCCCGCGGCCGAGCGGCCCGCGGCGGGGCAAAGGATCAACGATGCCAAGGCGGCGATTCAGAGCGCGCTCGAGGAGCGGCGCGAGCGGCTCGAAGATGAGACGCTCAACGCCGAGGTTGCCCGTGGCGCGATCGATGTGACGCTTCCCGGGCGCGGCCCGGAGCGCGGAAGCCTGCATCCGGTCACCCGCGCGCGGCTCCGGATCGAGCAGATCTTCACGCAGGCCGGTTTCCAGATCGCGACCGGACCAGAGGTCGAGGACGACTTCCACAATTTCGAGGCGCTCAACATTCCGCGCGATCATCCGGCACGCGCGATGCACGACACGTTCTATTTTCCGGACGGGCGGCTGTTGCGCACTCACACCTCTCCCGTGCAGATCCGCGCGATGCGCGCGCAGAAGCCGCCTATGTCGCTGATCGCGCCCGGACGGGTGTATCGCAACGACTCGGACATGACCCATAGCCCGATGTTCCATCAGGTCGAAGGCATCGCGGTCGGCGAGAATGTCAGCTTCGCGAACTTAAAGTCGATGCTCCATACTTTCGTCGAGCATTTCTTCGAGCAGCCTTTGGGGATGCGCCTCAGGCCCTCGTACTTCCCTTTCACCGAGCCCTCCGCGGAGGTCGACATCGAGTGCGTGTTCTGCCATGGCGCGGGCTGCCGCGTGTGCAAGCAAACCGGCTGGCTCGAAATCTTGGGGTGCGGAATGATCCACCCCAACGTGCTCGCCGCGGCCGGGATCGACAGCGAGCAGTGGCAAGGCTATGCGTTCGGCTTAGGGCTGGAACGCGTCACGATGCTGCGCTACGGAGTCGATGACCTCCGGCTGTTCTTTGAAAACGATCTGCAGTTCCTGAAGCAGTTCCCGTGAAGATCACTTACGCTTGGATGCGGGAGTTCGTGCCGCTGGCGGTGACGCCGGCAGAGCTCGCCACGCGGCTCACCTTGGCGGGGCTCGAAGTGGAATCGGTTACGCCCGTGGCCGCGCCGTTCTCGGGCGTCTTCGTCGGCGAGGTGCTCGCGAGCAAGCGCCACCCGGACGCGGACAAGCTGTCGGTGTGCGAAGTGACCACGGACGGCGAGAACCGGCTGCAAATCGTGTGCGGCGCCCAAAATGTGCGGGCCGGACTCAAGGTAGCGGTCGCAATGGTCGGAGCGCAGCTGCCGGGCGAGGTGCGCATCCGGCGCGCGAAGATCCGCGGCGCGGAATCGAACGGCATGCTCTGTTCGGCGCGCGAGCTCGGCTTGGGCGAGAGCCAAGACGGTATCCTGGAGCTGCCCGCATCGCTGCCGCTCAATTTGAACCTGCGAGACGCGCTCGCGCTCGACGACACGGTGCTCGAGGTCAACGCCACGCCGAATCGCGGCGATTGCATGAGCGTTTTCGGCATCGCGCGCGATTACGCCGCGGCTCAGGAGCGCCGCTACCTCAAGGCGAACGTCCCCACCGTGGCGGCCGCGCACGCCGCGGTGTTCCCGGTCCGGATCGAGTACGCCGCCGGCTGTCCGCTCTTCGGCACGCGCGTGATCCGCGGCGTGAACCCCGGGGCGACGAGCCCGGACTGGCTGCGCGAGCGCTTGCGCCGCGTCGGCTTGAATAGCATCTCGCCGATCGTCGATGTGACCAACTACGTGATGACCGAGCTCGGGCAGCCGCTGCACGCCTACGATTTGAGCCGGCTGGCGGGCGGCATCCACGTGCGCACCGCAAGGCCGGGCGAGCGCGTCGCGCTGCTCGACGATAAGGAGTACTTGCTCAACCCCGAGTTCATGCTGATCGCGGACGACAACGGCGGGGTCGGCCTCGCCGGCATCATGGGCGGCAGGGACACCGCGATCGGCACGGGTACGACCGAGGTGCTGCTCGAGGCCGCGCATTTCACGCCCGCCGCGGTTGCGGGGCGCGCGCGCCGGCTTGGGCTCTTCACCGATGCCGCGCAGCGCTTCGAGCGCGGCGTTGATCCCACTCTGCCGGCGCTCGCGCTCGAGCGGGCCACGGCGCTCGTGCTCGAGATCGCGGGCGGCGCACCGGGCCCGGCACAGATCACGCGGGTGGGTGAGGCTGGCGCTGCCCTCGATTGGGTGGGCTTGCGCCGAGCCCGCCTGAGCCGGCTTCTGGGCGCAGGCGTTGCCGATAGCGAGGTCGAGGCGATCCTCGCATCGATCAGCGAATGGGCGGAAACGGAGCCTCAAGGCTGGCGCGTGCGCCGGCCGCCGCATCGCTTCGACATCAAGATCGAGGCGGATTTGATCGAGGAAGTCGCGCGCCTGCGCGGCTTCGACAGCATCGCGGAGCGTCCGGCGATGGCGCCGCAGGTCGCAGGATTCGCCACCGAGTCGCGTGTGCCGGCCGATCGGTTGCTCACGGCGATGGCGGACTCGGGCTATCGCGAAGTGATCACCTACAGCTTCGTCGATCCAGCCGTGCAACGAGAGCTCTTTCCCGAGACCCGTAGCCTCGCGCTGTCGAATCCGATCTCGGCGGACTTGAGCGAGATGCGCGTGTCGCTGTGGAGCGGCCTCATTCCCGCATGCCGCGAAAATTTGCGCCGCCAGCAGAGCCGAGTGCGGCTGTTCGAGATCGGCAATAAATTCGACGTCGGCGGCGAGGGCCTGCGCGAGATCGAGACTCTCGCGGGCGTTGCCTGCGGTACGCGCTGGCCCGAACAGTGGGGGAGTGCGCGCGAGCCGCTCGATTTCTACGATGTGAAAGCCGATGTCGAGAGCGTGCTCGCGCTCGGCGGCGATGCGGCCGCCGTGCGTTTCGAGCCCGATTCGCTCGCTTGTTTGCGTCCCGGTCGCACGGCGCGAATTTTGCGCAATGCCGTGCCGATCGGCTGGCTGGGCGAGTTGCATCCGCGTTTAGTCAAGACGTTGAGCTTGAGCAGCACATTATTTTTGTTTGAATTAGAAATACAGTCAGCATTCGTCGCTAAGCAATTGCAATTTAAACAGATTTCGAGGTTCCCTAGTGTGCGGCGGGACCTAGCGGTTGTTGTGGACGAAAGCGTGCCTCTCGCAGTTTTGCAGGAAAATGTTACTGTTAGTGCCTCCGGCCTTTTGAGCGAACTCCGCGTCTTCGATGTATATCGCGGACCTGGTGTAGATTTTGGACGAAAAAGTGTCGCTTTAGGCTTGATTTTACAGGATTCTTCCCGCACTCTTACTGACGTCGACGCTGACGCCGTTGTAGCTTCAGTGGTTACGCGGTTACGGGATGTTTTGAGCGCCACGATAAGAGATCAATAAGCATGGCAGCCCTGACGAAGGCAGAGATGGCTGAGGCCCTTTTCGACCAATTGGGTCTCAATAAACGCGAGGCGCGCGAACTGGTCGATCTGTTCTTCGAAGAGATCCGGGCCGCGCTTTCGTCGGGCGAGCAGGTGAAATTGTCGGGGTTCGGCAACTTCGACCTGCGGGACAAAAATCGGCGCCCCGGGAGAAACCCCAAGACCGGAGAAGAGATCCCCATCAGCGCCCGTCGGGTCGTGACTTTCCGGCCTGGCCAGAAATTGAAGGCCCGCGTCGAGGCGTATGCTGGAACCAAGCAATAACAGCGAACTGCCACCGATCCCGGGGAA
>JBEKVP010000277.1:0-4257 GCA_049513935.1 Steroidobacteraceae bacterium | reverse complement strand
GCGGTGCCGGCGACCAAGCACACGCGGCCTGCGCCTGCGCCCGTGGAAAAGCCCGTGGGCGGCTACGCCTTCAGCTTCGATACCCTCCTCGCCGAGGCCAAGCGCCTGGCTTCGAAGCCTTACACCCCGCAGCGCAGCACCTTTCCCGCGGGTCTCGACAAGTTGAGCCCCGAACAATACCGCAGCATGCATTTCAATCGGGACAACGCAATTTGGCGGCAGGAAGGGCTCCCGTTTCGCCTCGAGTTGCTCCGCGCGCACTTCAATTTGCCGGCGCCCGCGGTGACCGTCTCGACCGTCGAGGACGGGATGGCCACCGATATCGTCGCCACCCCGGCGATGTTCGATCTCGAGTCCGCCGTGCCGCAGCTCGGCACGGTGTCGCTGCCTCTATCCGGGTTCCGTCTGGTCACGCAGATCAACGCGAAAAAGATCTGGGACGAGTTCTTGGTGTTTCAGGGTGCGAGCTATTTTCGCGGCGTAGCGAAGGACCTGTTGTACGGTCTCTCGGCCCGGGGGCTCGCGATCGGTACGGCGGAGCCCGCGGGCGAGGAATTCCCCGCGTTCACCCATTTCTGGATCGAGCGGCCGGCACCGAAGGACAATTCGATCGTCATCGACGCGCTGCTCGAGAGCGAGTCCACCACCGGCGCCTATCGCTTCACCGTGCAGCCGGGCGTCCAGACCGTCATGGACGTCGAGCTGACGCTCTTCCCGCGCACCGACCTGCACGTGGTCGGCATCGCGCCGTTGACCTCCATGTTTTTGTTCGACGAGACCAACCGGGGGCACCTCGACGACTATCGCCCCGAAGTGCACGACTCGGACGGATTGCAGATCACTTCGAGCACCGGCGAGCACATATTCCGGCAACTCGCAAATCCCACTAAACTGCAAGTCTCGACCTTCACCACGCGGCCTCCGCAGGGTTTCGGGCTCGTGCAACGCTCGCGCGAGCAGAGCGATTTCCAGGATTTCGACAACCTGTACGAGCGGCGTCCGAGTGCGTGGGTCGAGCCGAAGGGCGATTGGGGCGCGGGGGCGGTCGAGCTCGTGGAAATTCCATCCGGTCGCGAGAGCAATGACAACATCGTCACTTTCTGGCGCCCTGCGCAGGGTCTCGCCGCGGGCCGTCCCGTGGAGTTCGCCTATCGGCTGATCTGGCTGGCGGATCCGGGGTTGCCCAAGGGCCTCGGGAAGTTCGTGGCGACCCGCTCAGGAGCAAGCCTCGACGGCAAGCGCCGCGTGTTCATCCTCGACATCGTGGGCGCCGGCGAGAAGACGGAAGGCCTGAAGCTCGATTTCGGCGCATCCGCGGGCAGGGTCTCGAATCCCGCGCTGATGTCGAACGTCGCCCTGCACGGGCTGCGCGCCAGCTTCGAGATCGATCCCGCCGACGCCGAATTGATCGAGCTGCGCCTGCGGATCATGCGCGGCGATCGCCCGGTCACGGAGACCTGGCTGTACCGATGGACTGCAACGTGAATTCCGCCGTCCAGCTGCCGCCCGCCGAGTTCGCCGGCGGCATGCCGCCGGAGGCGCGGCTCAGCATGCCTTCCCAGGATCTCGCCTACTCCCAGCGACAACTCGAGCCGCGTCATCCGACGGCCGCCGTCGTGTTCGCGCGGATTATCCTCATCACCGCGAGTCTCGGGATCACTATGTACGGCGTCTACCAGATGCTGCAGGTGGTGCGCTTTGCGAGCATGACCTGGCTCCAGGGCCTCATGATCTTCTTCTTCGCCGTGTCGCTCGCCTGGATCGCGTTCTCGGCGGGGACCGTGATCGCGGGCGCCTCGAAGCGCCGCGATCCGCGGCCGAATCCGGCGGCCGGCACCGGCAACACGCTCACGGCCTTGGTCATGCCGATCTACAACGAGGACCCGACGCGCACGACGGCGGCGTTGCAGGCGATGGCCGAGGCGCTCGGCCAGATGGGAACGAACCGCGCGTTCGAGATCGTCGTGCTGTCGGACTCCACCAACGCCGATGCCTGGATCCGCGAGACCGCGGCGGTCGACCGGCTGCGCCGCGCGCTCGCTCCGATCATGCCCGTCTGGTACCGGCGCCGATGGCGCAACGTCGCGCGCAAGTCCGGCAATCTCGAGGACTTCGTCACGCGCTGGGGCGGACGCTACGACCACATGATCGTGCTCGACGCGGACAGCCTGATCGATGCGTCGACGTTGACGCGGCTCGTGCAGATGATGCACGCGGATCCGGAGCTCGGGATCCTGCAGACCGCCCCTCAGCTCATCGGTGCGCGCACGCTCTTCGGCCGCCTGCAGCAATTCGCAGCCTGTGCGTACGGCCCGGTGATCTCGCGCGGGCTCGCGGCATGGACCGGCGACAGCGGGAATTACTGGGGACACAACGCCATCATCCGCGTGCAAGCGTTCGCCCAGTGCTGCGGGCTCCCCGAGCTCGAGGGACGCAAACCGTTCGGCGGACACGTGCTGTCGCACGACTTCGTCGAGGCCGCGCTGATGCGCCGCGGCGGATGGAAGGTGCGTATGGCCACCGATTGCGGCGGCTCATGGGAGGAATCTCCGCCCTCGCTCATCGACGTCGCCATCCGCGACCGCAGGTGGGCGCAAGGCAACCTTCAGCACCTGAAGATCATCGGTGCCTCGGGGTTGAATTTCGCGAGCCGCATGCATCTCGGCATCGGCATTATGAGCTATCTATCCTCGCCGTTGTGGCTGCTCATGCTGGTCATCGGTTTCGCGCTCGCGGTGCAGTCGCACTTGATCCGGCCCGAGTATTTCAATCACGACTTCCAGATGTTTCCGACTTGGCCGCGGTTCAACGTCGAGCTGATGATGGCGTTGTTCTGGTTCAGCATGGTCGTGCTGCTGATACCGAAGACCCTCGGCCTGATTCGCGCGCTGCTGTCGTCGCGCGTGCGCCGCGGCGCGGGCGGAGCAATCGGCGTCGCCGCCAGCTTCGTGCTCGAGGTCATCCTGTCGGCGCTGTACGCGCCGGTGATGATGTTGATGCAAAGCCGCCACGTCTTTGAGGTGTTCATGGGACGCGATTCCGGCTGGAATCCGCAGCGCCGGGACGGCGGCGGCACGACCTGGGGCGATGCCTGGCATTTCCACAAGCGTGACATGCTGCTCTCCTGCATGACCGCTGTGATCTTCTGGTTTCTCTCCCCTCCGCTGCTCGCCTGGGTGTCGCCCGCGCTCTTGGGTCTGCTGCTCGCGGTGCCCCTCTCGCGCGCGAGCGGCAGCGCCTTCCTGGGCGGCGCGCTGTCGAAGATCGCGCTGCTGCGCACGCCCGAGGAGGTGCGGCTGCCGGAGCTCGTGGTGCGCCGCGTGGAGCTCGTCGCCAAGGCCCTCGAGCTGCCGCAGGACGGGCTCCGGTATCTCGCCCGCAACCGCGAGGCGCGGCTCGCGCATATCGACGGCAATCTGCCGCGGCCTGCCGATCTGCCCGGCCACCCGGATCCGAACGCCTTTACCGCCCAGCAAAAGCTGATCGACGCGCGCTCGCTCGACGAGGCGCTCGAATGGCTCACGCCGGTCGAGCGGGTCGAGGTCGCCGGCAACGCGCGCCTGCTCAATCAGCTCGCCCTGCTGCCGGACTCGCAGCGCCCCACCCTGTTGGTTTGAAGGACCCTTGTAAATGACCGACCGACGCGCCGTAATAAAAAAAATAGCCATGGGACTTGCCGGCGGGCGGCTCGCCTACGGCGCACTCGCCCGGGCCGCGCAGCTGGCGGCGCCGGCGCCCGCGGGACAGCCATTCGATTTCGCCTGGCTCAAGGGTCAGGCGCACTGGCTCGCAAGCAACGCCTATCAGCCCTCGAAGGAGGCACCCCCGCCCGCGATGGCCAAGCTCGGCTACGATCAATATCAATCCATCCGCTTCCGCAGCGACCACGCGCTCTGGGCCGACGCCGGCCTCGCCTTCCGGGTGCAGTTCTTTCACGTCGGCCGCAATTTCACCGAACCTGTGCATCTCTACGAGGTCATCGACGGCCAGTCGCGCGAGATCATGTACGACCCCGCCATGTTCGAGTGGGACAAGAGCGGGCTCGACCCGTCCGTGATGAGGGACCGGGCCGGGTTTGCGGGATTTCGGGTCCAGTTCGTGACCGACTGGAAGGACGACGTCGCCGCGTTTTTGGGCGCCAGCTATTTCCGCGCCGTCGGCGGCGACACCCGGCAGTACGGGCTGTCCGCGCGCGCTCTTGCGGTCGATACGGCCTTCCCCCGCCCGGAAGAATGTCCGCGCTTCACCTCGTTCTGG
>JBEKVP010000276.1:0-4260 GCA_049513935.1 Steroidobacteraceae bacterium | reverse complement strand
CGCGCTCGATCCGGAGAGGTTGTCGAGCGCATTGGCCACGAAATCACCGTTGTTGGCGAAGGCTTGCGCGATTCTCTGGCCGAGGAACTCGCGTGTCTGCACCCACATGTAATCCATGAGCATGTCAGTGTCCGCGACCACGACGATGTTTGCCGGGACGGTGGATTTGGCGAGATGCGCGAGCGGCGGACCGGACGCCGGCTTCTCTCCCGCAGGCGCTCCCTGCGGATAAGCGGACGACACCGGGCCTGTGATCCGCGCCGCGATCGCGTAGCGGATGCCGGTCGGCTTGAAGCCGTCGCGCAAGCTCGCCGGGTCCGTCATCGCGTTGAAGCGCGAGGCGGGCAGGGGGGCGGCGCTGGTCGAGCTCATGAGGAGCGGCTCGAACCGGGTGGTGGCGCCGGCGCGCGGGGCCAGAATGCCCGCAGTGGCGACGTTGATCGCATCGAGCGATGCGGTATCGACGTCTTTTCTGTCCATGTCATCGCGCCGCAGCCCCAAGATGCCGATGTGGCGCGTCGGAGGTCCCTGCAGGCTGGAGCGTACTTCGAGACCGAGCTCGAGATCGCCGATCACTTTGGCGGGATCGTAATCGACACCCCACGCGGCGAGCAGGGGCTCGAGATTCGAGGAATGATTGGCCATCGCGCGCGCGAGCGGGTTGGAGGGGTCCTGGCCGGCCGCATCGGCGCCGCTGTCCGGATCGACGAACAGCAAGATTCTGCCGCCGCGCATCACGAATTGATCGATCGCATAGAGCGTTTTGGGCGCAAGATTCTTCGGATGGACCACCATGAGCACGTCCACGTCTTTATCGATGTGGTCGATGTCGGTGGTGAGTGTGCGGATCGTGAACAGCTGCTCGAGCTGCGATAGGACGGGCCAGGTCTCGCCCATCTGGCCGGTCATGGGATTGAACTGGCCCTGCATGGGCAGCGAACTCATGAGCCCGATAACCGTCTTCTTCGGCGTCGCCAACTCCTGAACGAGTTTGGCGACGTCGTATTCCAGGAATTCCTCGCGGTCCGCCTGGAAGCTCGGGATCACGGAGCGTCCATCGGTCGAGTTGGTGCCCACCAGGCCGAAGTAGAACGGCTCACCGCCGCCCTCGTTCAAGGATTGCAGTCCGGCCTCGGCCGCGCGGTCCTCGTCCTCCGAGAACGGCTGCGGATCGATCTCCCGAAGACGGATCTTGCCGCCCGATCGCGCCGTGATCTCCTCGAGAAACTCGCGCACCCGGCTCGCGTACGGCATGATCAGCGGCGATTGCCTGGCCGCCGCGTCGCGCGAGAAGTAAAAATACAGATTGACCGGCTCTTTGAGCCCGGCCAGAACCTGCTTGCTACCGGGGCTCAACGTGTAGAGGCGGTTCTGCGTGAGGTCGAGGCGCACGCCCCGCAGACTTAAGTTCGACAGCATCACCACGGCCAGAAACAGCACCGCAAGCGCCGCGAGGCCGCCGACCCCGAACCAGGTTCTCTGCCAACGAGTGATGTTCACCTATTCCGCCTTCTTCATGTCGAGCACCAAAGCCGTGGCCGCGAGCCAGAATCCGATCAGCGCGGCAAAATACACGAGGTCGCGCAAGTCGATGACGCCCTTGGAGATCGCCTCGAAATGCGTGAAGAAACTCAAGGATGCGATGGCGTCCACCAGGGCTTGAGGCAGTACGCCGCGCACGAAATCGAGCACCAGCGGAAATCCCGCGAGCAGGAACACGAAGCCGACCAGCGCCGCGGTGATGAATGCCACGACTTGATTGCGGGTTGCCGCGGACAGGCAGGTGCCGATCGCGAGGAAGCCGCCGGCCATCAAGAAGCTGCCGATGTAGGCGGCGACGATGGCGCCGTTATCGGGGCTGCCCAGGTAGTTGACCGTGATCCAGACCGGAAAGGTCAGGAACAGCGCAACGCCGGCAAAGCACCAGGCGGCGAGAAACTTGCCGACGACCGCCTGCCACAGCGTCACGGGCAGCGTCATCAAGAGCTCGATGCTGCCGCTGTTGCGCTCCTCCGCCCACAGCCGCATCGAGATGGCCGGGATGAGCACTAGATAGAGCCAGGGATGCCAGCGGAAGAAGGGCTGCAGATCGGCCTGGCCGCGCTGGAACAGACCTCCCACCTGAAAGGTGAAGACCGCGGCCAACACCAGGAAAATGACGATGAACACATACGCGAGCGGCGTCGCGAAGTAACTGCGCAGCTCGCGCCGGAAAATCACCAGAGTCTTGTTCAAGTTTGCGCTCCCCCTGCCTCGCCGCCCGGCACCTGGCTCGGCGCGGCGCGCGCCGTCTCCGCAGGCTGCGTGAGCGTGCGGAATACCTCATCCAGGCGTCCCGACTCGAGGTGCAGCTCCGGCACGTCCCAGTCATGCTTGACGATCAGCGCGCTCACCGCGGGCAGCGCGTTCTGGCCACGCCGCGGCACCGCGGTGAGCCTGAGCTCGCGCTCGTCCGCCTCGACCTCGGCGACCTCGGGTAACGCTGCGAGCTCGCGGCGCGCGGCCGCGAACTCGTCGGGCTTGTCGAAGCGCAGGCTCACCGCATGGTGGTAGCGCGAGCGGGCCTCGAGCGCGCTCGGCGTCTCGTCGGCCACGATCCGGCCCTCGGAGATGATGATGGCGCGCGTACACACCTCGTGAACCTCTTCGAGGATGTGGGTCGACACGATCACCAGCTTGTCCTTGCTGAGCTCGTTGATGAGCCGGCGGACCTGGTGCTTCTGGTTCGGATCGAGCCCGTCGGTGGGCTCATCGAGGATCAACACCTGCGGGTCGTGAATGAGCGCCTGAGCGAGCCCGACGCGGCGCCGGAACCCTTTCGACAGGGTCTCGATCACCTGATCGATCACCGGCGCGAGCGCGAGGCGCTCGATGACGACGTTGCGGCGCTCGCGGCGCCGCTCTCCGCTGAGCCCGCGGATGTCGGCGACGAAATCCAGGAACTCGTCCACCGTCATCTCGCCGTAGCTCGGCGCGCCCTCGGGCAGATAGCCCATACAGGACTTGGCCTGCACCGGCGCGCGCTCGATGTCGTGGCCGCACACGCTGACTTCCCCGGCGGACGGCGCGATGAAGCCCGCGATCATGCGCATGGTCGTGGATTTTCCCGCCCCGTTGGCCCCGAGGAAGCCGAGTACCTCGCCGGGCGATACGTTGAACGTCAGGTCGTCCACCGCAAGGATTTCGCCATAGCGCTTGGATAGATGTTTCGTCGTGATCATGGCCGCCTTTGAGCGCGTTTCAACCAACCAGGTTCCCTAAATTTTCAAAGATCCGCGTGCGCTCGGAGGCGCCGCGGGCCGCGTTTTGGGGAGAATCGAAGGGTTTCTCAGCCGCCGGCCTTTTTTTCGATGACCGTCTTGTTGTCCTTCAGTATCCGCCTCACCTCGGGCAACGGCGGCCGACCCGCCATTCGTGCGATGAGCTCGGCCAGCTCGTACCACTTCCGACCCCACTGTACCAATCGCGCCGCGTCCGCGATCACCATTTCGCGTGCGGCGTTGTCCGCGGCGGCGATTTTAGCAGGTTGTTTGGCCGCGGTACGGGGCGCCGGCTTCGCGTTGCCGGGCCGGCGCTCGGTGCGCGCCACTTGCTGGGTGCTCACCGGGGGCGGCGCCCGGCGTTTGCCGGCAAATTCGGGCATCTCACGCGTCGCGCTGGCGCTGGTCGAGGTTGCCTGCGGCTCGGGCTTCTCAGCGGAGGCGAACCGGGGCATTTCCCGAGTTCCCGTCCCGGTAGCCGGCGCCGGCGCCTCGTTGGGGGGTGGTTGGCTCTTCAGATCACGCTCGTTGTGCGGGTCGGCGAGCGGGATGAAGCGCTCGATGTGCTCCGAGCCGATGAGATTGGCAAGAAACGTCATGAGCTCGAGCGCATCCGAGAAGCGAGTGTCGCCCGCTTTGATGCGCTCTTGCACCTGACTCTTCAAGGCGACCGCCTTCTGCACGGCGAGATCGATGATCCAGCGGCTCGGCCGCTGATGCTCCGGCCACGGCTGCACCCGCCAATAGCTTTCGCGATCGAGACTGGAATACCGGATGTGCAGCTCGAGGCTTTTGAGCCATTTGTCGAGCAGTTCCAGCAGGCGTTGGTCGGCGGGTGTGGGCATCGTTCCAGCTCCAGAGCGAACCCTAAACGAACGGCTGTCCCCTGGCTAGGATCGGCTCTCAATATTCGCGCTAGACTGCCGGGATGTGCGGAATTGCCGGAATCATCGGCTCGCAAGCCAACGTCGACACGGTCAGCCTCATGACCGAGCGGCTG
>JBEKVP010000275.1:0-4267 GCA_049513935.1 Steroidobacteraceae bacterium | reverse complement strand
TACTTAGGCCTGTGTCAATAACAAATTCACTTAGCGGCTCGAGGAGTTGCAGCAGCGCTCGCCGTGCGACAGCTCTAACGTCGTTTCGCCCCGATGTCACTGACATGCTTGTTGATTCTCACCGCGATACCTCGCCGAAATAACCATCGCGGCAAGCGCCGATCTTACAAAGTGCCGGCCAATGAAATAGAACCTCTCATCACGATACGTCATAGACGGGAGTGTATTTGCGGCGACCACCAATGACTCTCCCCCACCTCCTCCGCCCCGCTCGCGGCGGAGCGGCCGCCGTTATTATCACGTTTGCGCTGCTCTTGACGATCGCCGACCACGCGGGATTGCTGGGGATCCCGCTGGCGTTCATATTGATTTCCTGGCTCTTCAAGTACGCGTACATCCTGTTCGATCATGCCGCGTGGGGTATCCACGAGCCCCCGGCGCTCGACATCCAAATGTTGAACCCGGCCGAAGAGCAGCGCCCGCTCGGCCAGCTTGCGATTCTAGGCCTCATCTACGGCACTGTGAAACTGGTGGAGGTCTGGCTGGGTTCGGCAGTAGCAGTATCCCTGGCGGCGGCAGCCGCCCTGCTCTTGCCCGCCTCGGTCGCCGTCCTGGGTCTCGAGCGGAATGTGTTCAAAGCGCTCTACCCGCCGGCGCTCGCACACATGGTGCGGGGTCTCGGTGTGACGTACCTCGTGGTGCTCGCAGTGATCGCCGCCTACATCGCCGGCATCGCCTTCCTGCTCCAGAGGGTATCGTTCCTGCCGCTCGAGCTCGCCATCGCATTATTCGGCATTTTGTCGATTTTCAGCATGCTGGGCGGCGCGCTCTACGAGCGGCGCCACGAGCTGGGCATCGACACGCGCCACTCGCCGGAGCGCACCGCCGATCTCGAGCGCCGCGAGGAGCTGCGCCTGAGCGAGGCCATCGTCACCGAGGCATACGGACTGGTGCGCGTGGGGTCGCACACCAAGGCCTGGGCGACGCTGCAAGACTGGCTCGCCGCGCACGGCCGGTCGGTCGAGCACTACCGCTGGCTCTGCGAGCGCGTGGCGTCCTGGACCGATCCGCGCTACGCGACTCGGCTGACCGAGGAGTATGTCGACAAACTGCTCACTTTGAGGCAGGACGGACAGGCGCTCGATGTGGTAGCGGATCGGCTCGAGAAGGATCCGAGCTTTCGCCCGAAGACTGCGGCAGCTACCCTGCGGATCGCGCAGTGCGCGGCGCGGGGTGGCGGCAAGCCGCGCATCGCACGGGCCTTGCTCGCGGACTTCGCCAAGCGCTTCGAGGGCGACCCCGCGGTGGCCGCCGCGGAAGCGCTCGCGAGCGAACTCGTGAGGTGACGCACCATTGCGGGGCAAGCGGTCGCGTCCCACCAGTGCGCGATTGCAGCTTAATTTCCCTAAGTCCATGATTGAGACTGGGACGCGCCGCTTGGCACGGATTTCGCTCCATCCGCTCCAGGGGGATTCTTGGGTAGCACACCGTATGACGAAATATATCCCGGCGATGGTGCGGTGCGCGCTCATTACCGGCGCTATACGGAATGGCTTACCGCGCAGCCGGCGGAGCGGTTGGCGCAAAAGCGGGCCGAGGCGGATGCTCTGTTCCATCGGGTCGGCATCACCTTCGCCGTCTACGGTCAGGAGGAAGGCGCCGAGCGGCTGATCCCGTTCGATATCGTGCCGCGGGTGCTCCCCGCGAACGAATGGCTGCGGCTCGAGGCGGGGTTGAAGCAGCGCGTCCGAGCCCTGAACGCCTTCATCCACGACATCTATCACGACCAGCAGATCCTCAAGGCCGGGATCGTCCCGGCCGAGCAGGTGCTCTGCAACTCGCAGTACCGCCCGGAGATGCAGGGGGTCGATGTGCCGGGTGGCATCTACGCGCACATTGCCGGCATCGACATCGTGCGCGACGGTGCCGGGGAATTCCGCGTGCTCGAGGACAACCTACGGGTCCCCTCGGGCGTCTCCTACATGCTCGAGAACCGCAAGATGATGATGCGGCTGTTTCCGGAGCTATTCTCCGAATACCGCATCGCGCCGATCGAGCGTTATCCCGAAGTGCTCCTCGACAACCTGCGCAGCGTCGCCCCAGTCGGCGTAGCCGACCCGACCGTCGTGCTCCTGACCGCCGGCGCCCACAACAGCGCCTACTTCGAGCACGCGTTTCTCGCCCAGCAGATGGGCATCGAGCTGGTCGAAGGTCAGGATCTCTTCGTGCGCGATGAGGCGGTCTTCATGCGCACCACGCAAGGCGCGCAGCGCGTCGATGTGATCTACCGGCGCATCGACGATGATTTTCTGGACCCGCTCGTGTTCCGTCCCGACTCGATGCTGGGTGTCCCGGGACTGCTCACCGCCTACCGCGAGGGCCACATCACGATCGCGAACGCGATCGGCACGGGCGTCGCCGACGACAAGTCGATCTACCCCTACGTCCCCGAGATGATCACCTTCTATCTCGGCCAGGCGCCGATGATCAAGAACGTCGAGACCTGGATGCTGCGAAAGCCGGAGGATCTCGAGTACGTGCTCGCGCACCTCGCGGAGCTCGTGGTCAAGGAAGTTCACGGCGCAGGCGGCTACGGCATGCTCATCGGCCCGGCCGCGACGGCGAGCGAGATCGAGCATTTCCGCAAGCTCATCGTCGCCTCGCCCGACCGCTATATCGCCCAGCCGACGCTGGCGCTGTCGACCTGCCCGACGTTCGCCGCTCATGGCCTGAAGCCCCGGCACATCGACCTGCGGCCGTTCGTGCTCTCGGGCCGCGACATCACCATCGTCCCGGGGGGTCTTACGCGCGTGGCGCTGCGCGAAGGGTCGCTGGTGGTCAACTCCTCGCAGGGCGGCGGCACCAAGGACACCTGGGTGCTGGAAAGCCCATGCTGAGCCGCACCGCCGATCACCTCTACTGGATGTCGCGCTATGTCGAGCGCGCGGAGAGCCTCGCGCGCCTGGTCGACGCCCACTACCGGATGTCGCTCCTGCCGCAGTCCGCCGACAGCTTGGCCCAGTCGCTGAGCTCGACCATGAGCGCGCTCCACATGGAGCAGGCCTACCGGGAACGGCACGAGGCCGTCGTGCCGCTCGCGGTGTTCGAGTTCGTGAGCCTGGATCGCGACTACCCCGGCAGCATCGTCAATTGCCTGAAGGCGGCGCGGGAGAATGCGCGGGCGGTGCGAGGATCGCTCACCTCCGAGCTCTGGGAGACCTTGAACTCGACCTGGCTCGACGCCCGCTCCTTCATGGCGCGCAGCGCCCCGCGCACCGATATCGGGCACTTCGTCGAGTGGGTGAAGGAGCGCTCGCATCTTACCCGCGGGGTCACCATCGGCACCATGCTGCGCGACGAGGCGTTTCACTTCACGCGCATCGGGACGTTCATCGAGCGCGCGGACAGCACGGCTCGGATCCTCACCTCCCACCAGAACGATCTGCGCCCGGGATCGGACGCCGTTGCCGTGCCCGATCCCTTCCAGTGGAGCGTACTCCTGCGGGCGCTCTCGGCCTTCGAGGTCTACCGCCGGGTGTACCGCGACGTGATCACGCCCCTGAAAGTGGCGCAGATGCTGATCCTGCGCGACGACATGCCGCGCTCGCTGTCGCGCTGCTGCAAGGAGGTCTACCACAACCTGCGCTCGGTCTCGAACGAGCAATCCAAGGAAACCGAGCGGCGGGCCGGCGAAATCCACGCTATGCTGCATTTCACGCGCATGGAAGCCATCATCGAGGTGGGGCTGCCGTACTTTCTGCAGCAATTCCTGGCTCGGTTGCGCGACTTGGGCGACCGCGTGGCGTCCGACTTTCTGGTTCCCCCGGCGGAGGCTTAAGTCCCGATGCAGCTACACATCCGACACGTCACCCACTACCGCTACGAGCGGCCGGTCAAATACAGCGTGCAGAGCCTGCACTTGACGCCGCGGCGCGACCCGACCCAGCGTGCGCTCACCTGGTCGATCACGGCGCCCGGGCGCAGGCTCGAGCAGATCGATGCGCACGGCAACATCCAGCATCTCCTTACCATTGAGCAGCCGCACCGCGAGATTCAGATCGTGGTGCGCGGCGTGGTCGAGACCGAGGACACGGAAGGCCGGCAGGACGACGGCCCCTTGTCGCCGCTCGCCTACCTCGCGCCGACCGCGCTCACCGCCCCGAGCGAGGAGATCAAGACGTTCGCGCGCAACGCGGTCGAGCACGTCAACTGCGTCACGCGATCGCCGAGCGCGTCGCCGAGCGCGAGCGCGCGCAGTTCGCCGTCG
>JBEKVP010000274.1:0-4267 GCA_049513935.1 Steroidobacteraceae bacterium | reverse complement strand
TACCAGCTCGTGGATGTTGCCCGGCTCGAACGCCGAGTGCCCGGCGTCCGGAACGATGCGCAGATCCGCTTCCGGCCAGACGCGGTGCAAGTCCCAGGCGCTCGTGGCCGGGCAGACGATGTCGTAGCGCCCCTGAACGATGGTCGCGGGGATCTTGCGGATGCGCGGCACGTCGTCGAGCAACTGCGTCTCGCTACGCAGGAAACCGCGGTTGACGAAGTAGTGGCACTCGATGCGCGCCACCGCGAGCGCGAACTCATCTTCGCTCCACTTGCGAATGTTATCGAGATTGCTGTGCAAGAAACTGGTCGACGCCTCCCACACCGACCAGGCGCGCGCCGCCTCCAACGCCACGCGTTGATCGGGGCCGGTCAGCCGATGGTGGTAAGCGCGCAAGAAATCGTCGCGCTCGTCGGGCGGGATCGCATCGCGGTACGCCTCCCAGCAGTCCGGATAAATCTCCGAGGCGCCGTGCTGGTACAGCCAGCGGATCTCAGCGTATCGCAACAGGAAGATTCCGCGCAGCACGAGCTCGGTGACCCGCTCCGGATGCGCCTCCGCGTAGGCGAGCGCGAGCGTCGAGCCCCACGATCCGCCGAACACCAGCCAGCGCTCGATGCCGAGGTGCTTGCGCAGCCGCTCGATGTCGGCCACCAGATGCCAGGTGGTATTCTCGATGAGGCTCGCACTCGGCCGGCTGCGCCCGCAACCGCGCTGATCGAACACCACGATGCGGTAGTGGTGCGGATCGAAGAATTGACGGGCGCGCTTGTCGGAGCCCGCGCCCGGACCCCCATGCAGGAACACGGCGGGCTTTCCGGCCGGGTTACCGCACTCCTCATAGTAGATCTCGTGGATGTCCGAAACGCGCAGGTGTCCTTGCCTGAATGGCTCGATCGCGGGGTAGAGCTCGCGGCGAATCGGCGCGGATCCGCCGAGCCGCGCGGTGCGAGACGCCCCGACCGCTCGAGCCGCCACCTTGACCGATCGTGCCGCTACTCGGGTCGTGGCCGGGCGGCGTGCCCTGTTGGCCGCGGCCGGCTTTTGCGAGGCGCCCTTTTGCGGGCCACCCTTTTGCGGGCCACCCTTTTGCGGGCCACCCTTTTGCGGGCCACCCGATCCCGGGCGCGCACTGCGCGCCGAACTCCGCTCCGCAGCCTTCTTCTTCTTCATGCCCTTTTTTCCCCTGTTTTTTTCAATCATGCGCGCTGGACCAAGGGTCCCAACGGCTTGCCCCCGAGCAGATGCAGATGCAGGTGGTATACCTCCTGCCCGCTATCCGGGTTGCAATTGATGATCAGCCGATAACCGCTCTTCGCGATGCCCTGCTGGCGCGCGAGGTCGCGCGCGACGAGGACCATGTGGCCGATCAAAGACTCGTCCGCATCCTCGATGTCGTCCGTCGTCGGGATGGGTTTGTGCGGCACGATGAGGATGTGGACCGGCGCCGCTGGGCGGATATCCAAGAACGCGATCACCCGCGAATCGCGGTAAACCACGGTCGCCGGCAGCTCGCCCGCGATGATCTTTTCAAAAAGCGTAGGCATTTCATACGCCTCCGATGAGAAGCATCACAGTATAAGGGATCGCGATTGCGGCAAAGCAGCATTGGTTGGCGGCCCGCGGGGCGGGGAGCCTTAAGGGCCGAAGTGGTGCTTGGCCGCCCGTGCAGGAGCGAATAGAAATGGGAACGATTCTCATATACACTTACTTTCATGAAATCAAAGCAGGCAGCGTTGGGCGGATCTACCGGGCACATCAGGCTCGCGGATCTTGCCACCGGCGCGATGGCGCGGGTCGTCTCCGTGTCGCCCGCGGATGCCGCGGCCCCCGCGGAGATGGGGCGGCGGCTCGCCGAGCTCGGTTTTCTGCCGGGCGAGGCGGTGCGGGTGGTGGCGCGCGGACTTCTGGCGCGCGAGCCCATCGCCGTGCGGGTCGGCACGGGTACATTTGCCCTGCGCCTCTTCGAGGCGGCCTGCATTCGCGTGAGCCCGGAGCAGCCGCTGGCGGGATAGCCCAATGGAGGCGGCGCATCCGAGCCCCCTGGTTGCCCTGGTCGGCAACCCCAACTGCGGCAAGACGGCGCTATTCAATGTATTGACCGGCAGCCGCCAGAAGGTTGCCAACTACGCGGGCGTCACCGTCGAACGCAAGGAGGGCGTGCTCCACACCCCTTCGGGCCTGCGCGTACGCATCCTCGATCTTCCCGGCGCGTACAGCCTCGATCCCCTCACGCCGGATGAGCAGGTCACGGCGGATGTGCTGCTCGGCCGGCGCGTCGGCGAGCGCGCGCCTGATTTCGCGGTCTGCGTCACCGACGCGACCAACCTGCGCCAGAACCTGCGGCTGGTGCTCGCCCTCAAGCGTCTGGGTCAGCCGATGGTGGTCGCGCTCAACATGACCGACATCGCGCGCCGCAAGGGTATCGTCATCGACGTCGCGCGCCTCGCGCAGGAGCTTGGCGTCCCGGTTGTCGAGACCGTCGGCATCAAGGCATCCGGGGCCCGGGATCTTATCAAGGTGCTGGATTCCGTCGCGGTTCCGGCCAAGCGCTCCGCGCGGATCGAGTGGCGACCGCCGACGGCGCGGGACATCGAGCACGATCAGAGCGAGGTGCGCCGAATTCTGGGTGCGGTCGGCGGCGACCGCCTCGACGGCGTCACCTTCAGCGACCGGGTGGACAGCGTGGTGCTGCATCCGATCGCGGGACCGCTGATCCTCGCATCGATCCTGTTCCTGGTGTTTCAAGCGGTATTCGCTTGGGCTCAAGTGCCGATGGACGCGATCAAGCTTGGAGTCGGCACGTTCGCGACTTGGATCGGACAGGCGCTGCCGCCGAGTTTGCTCAAGGGGCTCTTGGTCGAGGGCGTGCTCGCGGGCGCCGGCAGCGTCTTGGTGTTCCTCCCGCAGATCATCATTCTTTTCTTTTTCATACTGCTGCTGGAGGACTCGGGATATCTGCCGCGCGCCGCGTTCCTGCTCGATCGCTTGATGAGCAGCGTGGGATTGTCGGGACGCGCATTCATACCATTGCTCTCGAGTTTCGCATGCGCCATTCCGGGAATCATGGCGACGCGCACGATCCAAAATCCGCGCGACCGGTTGGCGACGATCATGATCGCTCCGCTCATGACCTGCTCGGCGCGGTTGCCGGTCTATGCCCTCATCATCGGAGCGTTCATACCGCACCGCTTGATCTTAGGCGGCTTGGAGCTGCAAGGCATCGTGCTGTTCGCCCTGTACATCGTGGGCGTGGCAAGTGCGATGGCGGTTGCCTACGTGTTGAAGCGCATCGGCTCGGCTTCACGTTATCAGGCGCTGATGCTGGAGCTGCCCGCCTATCACTGGCCGAACCTGCGCAACCTCGCCATCGGCCTTTGGCAGCGTGTCGAGATTTTCCTGAGCCGGGTCGGCACGATCATTCTCGCGTTGATGGTGATCTTGTGGGCCCTTTCCTCCTTCCCGGCGCCGCCCCCAGGCGCGCCGGGTCCGGCGATTCAATACAGCATCGCGGGGCATCTCGGCGCCTGGCTTGCCGTGCTGTTCGCGCCGATCGGCTTCAACTGGCAGATTTCGATCGCGCTCGTGCCCGGGCTCGCGGCGCGCGAGGTCGCCGTCGGCGCGCTCGGCACGGTGTACGCGTTATCCGCGACGGGCCAAGGACTCTCGGATGCGTTGACGCCGTTGATCGCTCAATCTTGGAGCTTGCCGACCGCACTCTCGCTGCTCGCCTGGTACGTGTTCGCGCCCCAGTGCCTCTCGACCCTCGCAACAGTCCGGCGCGAGACCAATTCGTGGCGTTATCCGCTCCTGATGGCCGGCTACATGTTCGCACTTGCTTATGCCGCCTCGTGGATCACGTATCGAACCGCTTTGGCTCTTGCGGGCTCCTGAGGCGAAATGAACAAGCTCCTCGACAACGGCCTGGTGGCGCTCGCGCTCATCGCGAGCGTGGGCTATGCGCTGTCTTCTCTCGGCCCAAAGGCACTGCGCAGGCGCCTGTGGACGGCGCTCGCCCGCCTCGCGGCGAGCGCGCCTGCCGGCATGCAGCTTAAGGGAATCGCCCGCCGCCTGGAGGAAGCGGCGGCGAAAAGCTCGGGCGCGTGCGGGGGGTGCGGAAGCTGCGGGTCCGAGACTTCCGACAGCTCGGCCGCGAACGGAGGGGCCGCGAGCGGGGAAGTCGCGAGCGGTCGGGCTCCCGAGGTCCGGGTTCCGCTCGAGAGCATCGGTAAGCGCCGTCAAAACGGGTAGGAGCCTGTCTGAGTAT
>JBEKVP010000273.1:0-4269 GCA_049513935.1 Steroidobacteraceae bacterium | reverse complement strand
CCGACTTTGACGTCGAGCGGACGGACCTCGCCGTTCTCCAAGATCTTGCCCTTACCGACGGCTATCACCTTGCCGAAGACGGGTTTCTCGGTCGCCGTGTCCGGGATCACGATGCCGCCTGGGGACTTACGCTCTTCCTCTTCTCGTTTCACGATCACACGGTCATGAAGGGGTCGAATCTTCATAGAACAAGACTCCTGATGCTTGAGTTACGGGTTTTTGAGCCGGGGATGTGTTAGCACTCCCCCCTCGTGGCTGCTAATAATAGCGGCGGTTTCTGGGGAATCAAGGGGAGGCCCGAGCTATTTCTGACAGGTACCAGCCTTATTCGACCGGCTTTGGGCCATTGGGCGAGGCCCGATAACTGCCGGGCGTCCAGTTATTATGCGTCCAGGTATTATAAAGTGGGCGCATGAGGCCGAGACACATCCTGCTGCTGCGAACCCTGGTTATGTTGAGTTTGTTGGGACTCGCGGGCCCCGGTGCCGTCGCGAAGCCCTGGTGGATGCGCGGCATCGACTCGAACGAGACCGATTTTCTGCCCCCTGACGTCGCCTTTCGCGCCGGAGCGCGGATCGATGGGAGCGTGCTGCGAGTGCGCTGGGTGATCGCCGATGGGTATTACCTGTATCGGGAAAAGATTTCGGTCGCCGCGGAGAGCCCCGACCTCGTGGTATCCGGTATCTCGCTGCCCCGTGGCGTCCTCAAGACCGATCCATACCTCGGAACCCAGGAGATTTTCATCCAGCAAGTTGAGGGAACCACGGCCTACCGGCGCCTCGACTACGGAGCCCACCCCCTGCAGATCAAGGTCACCTACCAGGGCTGCGCCGAAGCGGGCCTTTGCTACCCAGAGATCACCAAGGTGCTCTCTCCAGTCGGCGCCGCGCCGCTCGCCTCGGACACATCGCCGCGCTGGGAGCGCTACGCGATCATCGGCGGAGCCTGCGCCTTTCTGCTCGCTGGCTTGGTGTTGCGCAAGGATCGCAACCTCCCGCTGCCGGCGGCATGATCGACGCCGGCCCATGATGACCGGCGGGCCATGATCGACCGCGGTTTACGCTTCGCGGGCGCCGTGCTGGTCGCCCTCGTCGCCGTCTGGTCGGGCGCGCGCATTCACTCGGCGTGGGTGGCCCGCAGCACCGGCGGCGGGATCGCAACTCCCGTCGGCGAAGCGAGTCCGCCGACGCGGAGCGATCTCGAGGATCAGCCCCCGCGGCCGCCGCCGGCCAAGATTCCCGACCAGCTGCCCGATTTCTCGCTCGCAGGCCTCGACGGCAAGCTCATGTCCATCCACGCTTGGAGCGGCAAATCCCTGGTGATCAATTTCTGGGCAACCTGGTGCGCGCCTTGCCGCCGCGAGATTCCCCTGCTCGAAGGGCTGTCCGGGGAATGGGCGAACCGGGGCGTCACGGTCATCGGCATCGCGGTCGACCATCGCGATCAAGTGGCCTCTTTTGCCAGGGAGCTCAAGATCAGCTATCCGCTGCTGATCGGCGAGCAAGAAGCGCTCGACGTTGCCGGCCGTTTCGGCGTTGACTCGCCGGTGTTCCCCTTTACGGTCTTCACCGACCGGCGCGGGGAGGTGGTGGCGCTGTACGTGGGGGAATTGCGCAAGCCCCAAGCCGATCTCATCCTGTCGACGGTGCAGGATCTCGACCAAAATCATATTGCATTGCAACAGGCACGTCAGGCCATCGCCGAGGGATTGCATGCGCTCCCTGCGGCAAACCCTGAAAGCAACCCCCACAATTCTTGACTTCGGGCGACGTTCGCAGAAGAAGCTTTCCATTTCAGGCCACTTTCTGGTTAATATCGCGCATCTTTTTTGAGGGGCGATGGTGCCCGGCGATGCCCATATGGCGCGAATTCTGTTGCTCAATGGCCCCAATTTGAACCTGCTAGGCTCGCGCGAGCCTTCGATCTACGGCGCAACGACGCTGCCTGCCATCGAATCGAAGCTCTCGACCGCGGCCCGCGCCAAGGGTCATGAGCTCATCGCCGCCCAGAGCAATGCCGAGCACGAGCTGATCGCGAAGATCCAGTCAACGAAGCGCGACGGCGTGGCGTTCGTGATCATCAACCCCGGCGCGTTCACGCACACGAGCATCGCGCTGCGCGATGCGTTCCTGGCCGTTTCGGTGCCGTTTATTGAAGTGCACCTGAGCAATGTGTTCGCGCGCGAGGAGTGGAGGCGCCGCTCCTACTTATCCGACATTGCGGTCGGGTGCATCGTAGGGCTCGGCCCGATCGGCTACGAACTCGCGCTCGAGGCGGCCCTCGCGCGCCTCGCCGCCGCTTAAAACCAAGAATCATCTCTGAGGGGGGTTCGCGGATGGATATTCGCAAAGTCAAAAAACTGATCGAGCTTTTGGAGGAGTCCGGCATTTCGGAGCTGGAAATCTCCGAGGGTGAGGAATCGGTGCGGATCAGCCGCCACCCGCGGATGGCTATGCCGGCGCCCGCCTCGGCCCCGGCGAATCAGGCGGCCGCCGCCGCGCCCGCTCCCGCGGCGAAGCTGCCGGCCACGGCCGCGGGCGAGCACAAGCCGCGCAACGACGACCAGACCATCACCTCGCCCATGGTCGGGACCTACTATTCAGCCTCGGCACCCGGCGCGAAGCCATTCGTCGACATCGGTATGGAGATCAAGGTCGGACAGATCCTCTGCATCATCGAAGCGATGAAAATGATGAATCAGATCGAGTCCGACAAGGCGGGCCGCATCACGGCGATACTCGCCAAGAACGGCGAGCCGGTCGAATTCGGTCAGCCGCTGTTCATCATCGAATAACGCGATGATCGAAAAAGTAGTCATCGCTAACCGCGGCGAGATCGCGCTTCGCATTCTGAGAGCTTGCCGCGAGCTCGGAATCAAGACCGTCGCGGTGCATTCCACCGCCGACTTCAACACCAAGCACGTGCTCCTGGCGGATGAGACCGTGTGCATCGGCCCGCCTCAGGCGGCCCTTTCCTACTTGAACATGCCCGCCATCATCAGCGCCGCCGAGGTGACCGACTCGGTCGCGATTCATCCCGGCTACGGCTTCCTGTCGGAGAACGCCGATTTCGCGGAGCGCGTGGAGAAGAGCGGCTTCATCTTCGTCGGGCCGCGCGCTGAAACCATTCGCCTGATGGGCGACAAGGTGTCCGCCATCAAGGTGATGAAGGCCTCCGGAGTGCCTTGCGTCCCGGGCTCCGACGGCCCGGTCGGGACCGACACCGACGAGAACTTTCGCATCGCCAAGGACATCGGGTATCCACTCATCATCAAGGCGTCGGGCGGCGGCGGCGGACGCGGCATGCGCGTGGTACACACCGATGCGTCGCTTTTGAACGCCATCAGCGTGACTCAATCGGAGGCGCTCGCCGCGTTCGGTAATCCTCAGGTCTACATGGAGAAATTTCTCGATCGGCCGCGCCACATCGAGTTTCAGGTGCTCGCAGACAACTACGGCAACGTCGTGCACTTGGGTGAGCGCGACTGCTCCATGCAGCGCCGGCACCAAAAGGTGCTCGAGGAGGCGCCCGCGCCCGGTCTCAGCGCCAAGCAGCGCAAGACCATGGGCGAGCGCTGCGCCCGGGCGTGTCACGAAGTCGGCTACCGCAATGCCGGTACGCTCGAATTCCTGTACCAGGACAACGAGTTCTACTTCATCGAGATGAACACCCGGGTACAGGTGGAGCATCCGGTCACGGAACTCGTAACCGGGATCGACATCGTCAAAGCGCAACTGCTCATCGCCGCCGGCGAGGCACTGCCGTACACGCAAAACGACATTCAAATCCGCGGACACGCGATCGAGTGCCGGATCAACGCCGAAGACCCCAAGACCTTCGCGCCGTCGCCCGGGCCCATCCGACTGTGGCACTCGCCGGGCGGGCCGGGAATCCGAGTCGACAGCCACGTCTATACGGGCTACAACGTGCCGCCGTTCTACGATTCCATGATCGGCAAGGTGATCGCTTACGGGGATACGCGCGATACGGCGATCGCACGCATGCGCAACGCCCTGGCCGAGATGGTGGTCGAAGGAATCAAGACCAACATTCCCCTGCACCAAGAGATCTTCACCCACTCGGCGTTTCGGCAAGGCGGTACGGACATTCATTATCTGGAGCGGCGCCTCGGATTGAAGTGAGGGCTGGTTGCCGTGCGATGATGTTCTATGAGATCGAGTTCCCTCTGGCGACCCTGAACTCGACGGAGGTCGAAGCTGCCCTTCTCGAGGTCGGCGCGAGCTCGATCACGTTCCTGGACGGGGGCGA
>JBEKVP010000272.1:0-4279 GCA_049513935.1 Steroidobacteraceae bacterium | reverse complement strand
CGCAGGCGGCGAAGGAGGGGCGCGGCGCCGTGTCCCTCGACGGACGGCTGATCGACTACGCCAGCATCCGCATGGCCGAGGCGCTGCTCAAGAAGGCGGACGCGATACCGGCGAGCGGCCGATGAGGCCGCAGCGGCGCGGTTGCGCGCCGCGCGCATCTCGCCGCCAGGGTCGACGGGTTCCGGCCGCTACGACGATGCGTCCGGCCGGCGCAGCGGCGCGCCCAGATAGCAGCCGAATTCCTTCGGAAAATCGACCGAGACCCGGGCGTGCACCCGGCCCTGCCGATCGAGAAACTCGGCGTGATCGTCGAGCGGCACGAACGCTCCGTGCCAGACGTTCGGGTGAATGTAGAGGCCGCGCGTCCCATCGCACCAAAAGGTGACGAAGCGATCGGGCGACACGTCGTCGCCCGGAAGCGCGAGCGGCACGACGAAGCTCTGGCCGCGGATCGGATAAACCATCTGCCCGCCGTCCGGATGATAGTTCGCGCGCCAGATCAACGCGCGCTCGCGCGGCGTGCCGGCGCCGTCCTTGGCGGCTTCCTCCGGCCAGTTGCTCCAGCCGAAAAGATAGCTGTCGCCGACCGCGTTGTTGCGAGCATAGAGCACCTCGCCCTTCCAGCAGAACTCGAACACGCCCTCGGTGACACCGCCCTGGTTGCCGGAATTCTCATCGATCGGCCGCCACCCCTGTGCGGGCCAGCGCACGATCTCGATCGGGAAACCGCGAGGGTCGTCGACCAGGAGGCCGTAACCCTCGAGTGTCTTCTCGGTGGCGGCGATCAGGGGAGTCTCATGGACGCGCCGTACGCCCGTGGTCGGCGCGTAGGCGAGTTCGCTTACATTGATTTCCATAGGCAGTGAATCATAGCGCGGATCTGCGGCGACGCGGGCATCAGTGCCGATACGAAGGATCCTCCGCGTCGAGGATGGCCTTGATGTTCTCGAGGTGGTCGATAGCCAGTTGCCCGTACCCGCGCCATTGCTGTTCGGTGAGCGCGGCGATCCCGTCGGGCACCGCGTTAAGTTCCTTGCCCGTCGCATAGCAGGTCAAGAGTGTTTGCGCCGCGCGCTCGAAATAGTAGAACTCGTCGAAGGTTTGCGCGACGGTCGGGCCCACGACCAGGACGCCGTGATTTGCCATCAACAGTACCGTCGCGCCGCCCTCCATGAGCTTGGCGGTCCGGTCGCCTTCCGCATAGGACAGGGCCATGCCGGAGAAGTCCCGATCGACCGCCACGCGTCCGAAGAAGCGCATGGTGTTCATGTCGATGGGATACATCGTCGTGTCCTTGAGGCACGCAAGAGCCGTCGCGTATTTCGAGTGCAGATGCATGACGCAGCGCGCCGCCGGCACGTGCGCATGCAGCCGCGCGTGCAGGTACCAGGCGGTAGGGTCGGGCGCATCGGGCCGCTCCAGGGTGCTCTGGTCCGCCGAGTCGAGCAGCAACAGATCGGAGGCCGAGATGCGGGCGAAATGCCGGCCGCGCGGATTGATGAGGAACCGCGAGCCGTCCTCGGACACCGCAAGGCTTAAGTGATTGGCGACCGACTCGTGCATGTCGAGGCGCGCAAACCAGCGGAAGGCGGCGGCGAGGTCGGTGCGTTCGCTGCGGTGGGAGAGGCTTCGCGGGGCGGCGGGGATCGGAGTCGTGGCGGTCATAGTCACTCGCGGGTCAACGTTGCTGGGTGGTCCAATTCGCCGGACGGCATCACCGACTCACCACGGGCGCCGCGCCGGTCGTAGACGGCGGAGGCGTCGCGGGCTTCTGAGCCGTCGAGCGCAGGAACGCCTCGGTATGAAAGCGCGCCTGCGCCGGCAGGTAACGGAATTCGGCGCCCCCGGGACACGCCCGCCGTGCCAGGCAGCCGCCCTCGCGGCAGGGCGCGCCAGCCGCGCTCCGCACGTGATGCACGCAGGCATCGAGGTCATATGAGCCGCCCCGAAACGCGTGCACCGGGCAAGCCGATAGGCACGGCTTCACTGCGCACCCGTCACAGAGGCTCGCCTTCTGCGGAACGTCCGGCAACTCGATCGGTTGCTCGAACACGAGCGCGCCGCGGTAGGCGTGCCAGAGTCCCCACTTGGGATGAATGAGAAGCCCGATCGGGCTCGGGTGCACGGGTTCGCTGCGCCGGCTGAAGCGCTGGAAGGGGAGCAGGGGCGGACCGCTCGGGTAGACGTCGACCGCGCCGAATTCGCGCGCCAGCGCGCCGATGATTCGTCGCGACCAGCGGTCGAGCGGGTTCGGCAGCCCGTCGCTTGCCTCGGCCGAGCGCTCGAAATGCGGCCACTGAAGGCTTCCCGTAAATCCCAAGAGCGCGACGGTGCCCGCGCGGAGGCCCGGCAGCGCCGCCGCGAGCTCGCCGGGCTCGGGGTGGAACGCGCCGCGGACCGCAACGCCGAGCACCTCGGCGCGCCGACATAGTTGATCGAACTCCGACACCGTCGGGCATGATACGTGAGTTTTGCGCGGCGACGGGGGTGCCGCCTGATGCAAAAGATCTTCATCGCCGGCGCGTGGCTCGACGCGGCGGAGGGCGCGGCTCGCGAACTCCGCAATCCGGCCACGCGCAAGCCGCTCGGCGCGGTGCCCGATTGCGGCCGGGAGGACGTTGCTCGCGCCGTCGCCGCGGCGCACGCTGCGCTCCCCGCGTGGACGCAGCTGCACCCGGCCGCGCGCGGCGAGCTGCTCGGCGAGGTGGCCGCGCGGATCCGCGCACGCAAGTCGGAACTCGCCGCGCTCGCCACGCGCGAGAACGGCGTGCCGCTGTGCGAATCCTCCGATTGCATCGAGGCCGCCGCGTTCATGTTCGAGCGCTGGGGCGCGCTCGGCGTCTCGGGGAAACTCGGCGAGGCGGGTACGCACGGCGCTCCCGGTGGCGCAGCGGTGGTGGCCGCTCTCCTGCCGCGGAATTTCCCGCTTCTCGCACTCGGTGCCGCGGCGGCGCCGGCGCTCGCCGCCGGCGCGACGCTGGTGCTGCTGCCGCCCGCCGACAACCCGCTCGCGAGCCTCGCGCTCGCACCGGCTTTCGAGGACCTGCCCGCGGGCGCGGTCAACGTCATCACCGGCGGCGCGGAGACCGCCCGCGCGCTCATCGAGCACGCACCCGCCGAGCGGGTGTTCAGCGAGCCTGCCGCCGCGGATGCCTTCATCGTCTGTCGCGATGCTGATCTCGATCTCGCGGTGCCCGGCATCGCGTGGGAGCGTCTACGCAACGGCGGCCAGGGACTCGCCTCGGCCCGCCACATCTTCGTCGAGCGCTCGATCGCCGCCGAATTTGCGGAGCGCACGCATCAGTGCGTCGGATTCTTGGACGTCGACGATCCATCCAAGCGGCCGACAGATCTCGGGCCACTGATTTCGCTCGAGGCGGCCCAGCGCGTCGAGGATCAGGTCGGCCGCGCGCTGCGCGCCGGCGCCAAGCTCATTCTCGGCGGCCGCCGCTTTCAGCCATCCGGTCTGCCGGGTCACTTCTTCCAACCCACCCTGTTGATGCTTCGCGACGGCGCGCCGGCGCCGGAGGCGATCTCGGGCCCGGTCATCACCATGACGCCGGTACGCGACCTCGCCGAAGGCTTGCGGTTGGCAGGCGAAGCGAGGCCCGGCTTCGGCGGGTCGATTTACACACGCGATGTACCGGGGGCCTGCGCGCTCGCCCGCCACCAAGCGGGCGCCTTTCGTATCAACGATCCGCCGCGGCCGGGCGCGGCGGGCCCGTTCAGCGGCCTGCGCCAGCGGGAGATCCGCGAGGCGCTGCGCGCCGCGCCCCAAGGGCGGTCGACCGAGCGGTCCGCGGTCGAGCGGTCCGCGGCCGAGATCGAGGCCGCGTCCGTGATGGAGCGCAAGCCCTGGTGGTTTCCCTACGCCGACCGCGTCACTGCATGATGCCCGAAGGAGCCCGACTCACGGATTCCTCGGTGACGATGAGGTTCATCGGAATGTCGTGCGCCTGCGGGTAGATGGTCTCGAGCGCAGAGTCGGCAAACCCCAGCCCCACGGCGAAAGGCCGCGGCGAGGCCGCCGCGAGCGTGCGGTCGAAGTAGCCCCCGCCGTAGCCCAAGCGATAGCCCGCTCGGTCGAAACCCACGAGCGGCGCGATGACGACGTCCGGCGCAAGCACCTCGCGCTGCTTCGGTATCGGAATACTCCAGACGCCGGTTTGCATGGGCACGCCGGGACTGAAGCGCCAGAATTCGAGGGGAGCCGCTTCGCGGACCACCACGGGGAGCGCTGCGAGTCCGCCGCGCGCGAGATGCTGATTGACGATCTCGC
>JBEKVP010000271.1:0-4281 GCA_049513935.1 Steroidobacteraceae bacterium | reverse complement strand
GCCGCGGTGATCAGCAAAGCCGCGGTGGTCGCAAGGCTCCGCGGCTTGCGCGCGTGCAGCGGCGAGCCGCAGCGCGGGCAGCGCGAGCTCTCGGCGCCGACCGCGCGCAGCGTCGCCCGGCAGCGGGTGCAGACGAGGAGGCCCAAGCTGCGGCCCGTGACCAGCGCCGTCACTCGCGGCTCCGCTCGAACCACTGCCAGAGCTGCTCGGTCGGCGTGATGCCGTTGAGCGCAGTGAGCGTGAGCATGAGCAGTCCGTACGCGCCGAGCGCAACGCGCGGGGCCACCTCGGCCTCCGCGGCGAGCTTTACCATCGCGACCAGCGCCGCCAGTATGAACACCTCCGCCATGGCCCAGGGCCGAAGCGCCGCGAGCACCCGGAACAGGGCACCCTGTGCACGGACGCGCCGGCGCAGGCGCACCGCGACGAGCACGTACAAAAAAGCTAAGATCTGCGCGAGCGGCACCAATATGGCGGTGATCAACACCAGCACTGCCATGGTGGCGTAACCTTGGATATACAGACCCAGCGCGGCGCCGGTGAGGGTCGCAACGCGCGTAGCTCCGTTCACCTTGAGGGCGACGAGCGGGTAGGCATTGGCGAGAATGAAAAGTATCAGGGCGCTCGCGGCCAGGGCGATCGCGGTATCGATGCTTGCCATGCTGGTTCGGTAGAGCTCGGCCCGGCAACGAACGCAGCGGACGCGCGCAACCGCTGCGATCTTGTCGAGACGATGCGCGAGATCGCAGGCATGACAGACGATTACTGATGACACGCGGCTCTGCTTCCAATGACGAAAGAGTTACACACTTCGCCGCCGATGAGTACATCCGAGGCACCAGGCTCGGGCGGCGCAGGAACCATCGGGCCGTACAGTAGATCAATTTAATGTAATGCGCTGCATTTTGCCCACATTCCGCGCCCTCATTGGAATAGCCTCGTGCAGCGCGCTAGTCTGGTGGGGCGCTCCCGCGGCGCGCGCCGCGGATCCGCAGACCTATAAGGTGGAGTTCGCCCCGACCGGCGAGGGCGCGATGGACGGCACGTTGCGCGCCACGTCCGACCTTCAGTCGCTGCGCAGCTCCGCCCCGGTGAGCCCTTACGGTCTGATCGCGCGCGCGCGCGGCGACGTCGACCGGCTCAAGACGGTCCTGGAAAGTTACGGCTACTACCAATCGAAGGTCACGATGAAGATCGACGGCCTTGCCCTCAACGATCCCGGTCTCGCCGAGGAATTGGCGGCGTTGCCCAAGAAGCGCGAGGCGCGGGTTCAGGTGAGCTTCGCGCTCGGTCCGCTCTATCACCTGCGCAAAGTGGCGATCGACGGAGAGCTGCCGCCCACGGCGCAGGGCGCCCTCGGCCTCAAATCCGGCGCTCCCGCCGTGGCGGCCGACGTGCTCGGCGCCGGCGCGCACCTGCTGTCGGCGCTGCAGGAGCAGGGCTATGCCTTCGCCAAGGTCGATCCCCCGGTCGCCTACGAGGATCAGATCGACCCCGTGCTCGACGTCTCGTTTCACGTCGAGGCGGGTCAGCGCGTCAACATCGGTGAAATTCACATCCAGGGCCTGAAGCGAGTTCACGAGAAGGTGCTTCGCCGCCGGCTCCTGCTGCACACCGGCGAGCTGTTCAAGTTGAGCGCCGTCGAGCATGCGCGCACCGATCTCTTGAGCCTCAACGTTTTCGCCGCCATCAACGTGCAGATCGGCTCGGCGGTCGATGGCACGGGGGGCGTGCCGATCACCTTCAAGATCCGCGAGCGCTTGCGCCACACCTTCGGCATCAATGCCGCCTACTCGAGCGACCTGGGCGGCAGCGGCGGCGTCACCTGGAGCGACCGCAATGTCTTCGGCAACGCCGAGCAGCTCACCATCTCCGCCTCACTCACCGGCGCGGGCGGAAGCTCGACCACGGGCCTGGGCTACAATACGAGCGTCAAGTACACCCTGCCCGATTTCGGACACCGGGACCAGTCGCTGCAGTTCGCAGTCAGCGCCATCAAGCAGGACCTCGAGGCCTATGATCAGACCGGCGTGACGGTCGGGGTGACGCTCGCGCGCAAGCTCGACAAGCGCTGGACCGCGAGCGTGGGCGTGACCGCGACCGAGGAGCGGATCAATCAGATCGTCTGCGTCTCTGAGCAGCCGGTGAACTACGTGCCGAATTCGACTTCCGTTCCGTGCACTCCGACGCCCCCCTGTACGGATGTCGTGCTCGGCGCGATCACGACGGAGTGCGCGCCGTATGCCGACCGTGATCTCTTCTACTACACGCTGCTCGCGCTTCCTCTGACACTGTCCTACGACTCGACCGAGCTCGCCTCACCGCTCGACGACCCGACTCACGGCATCCGCGGCTCGGTCACCCTCGCGCCGACACGATCGGTCGGCCATTCCGACGCCGACTTCCTCATCGCCACGGTGAAAGTCTCCGGCTACTTCGATCTCGATCATCTGTTTCCCACCGATCCGGGGCGCAGCGTCCTTGCGGCGCGCGCGCTGGCAGGCACCGCCCAGGGCGCCGACGTGCTCAGTCTACCGCCGGATCAACGCTTCTACGGCGGCGGCAGCAGCAGCATCCGCGGCTATCCCTATCAGGCGGTGGGTCCGTACTTTCCCGGCACGACCTATCCGATCGGCGCCACGGCGATCAGCGCCGGGAGCCTCGAGTATCGGCAGCGTTTCGGCCAGAGTTTCGGCGCCGCATTTTTCGTCGACGGCGGCCAGGTGGGCAACAAGTTTTCGCTCAACCCGACCAATCTGTTCGTCGGCGTCGGAGCCGGCGTGCGCTACTACACGCCGATCGGCCCGATTCGCCTGGACCTGGCCGTGCCGCTCAAGCGCTACGACACCGATCCCTCGCCGTTTCAGATCTACATCGGGCTCGGTCAGGCGTACTGATGCGCCGCGCGCTCAAGATCTCGGCATGGGTGGTGGGCTCCGTGGCAGGCCTCGCCCTGCTGCTCGTCGCGGCGCTCTTCGTGGCCGGCAACACCCAAGCCGGCCGCTCGATGATCGAGCGGGTCACGCTCAAGTTGACCGGCGGGTACGTGAAGTTGTCCGGGCTCGGTGGCTCGTTCCCGGCGCATCTCACGCTCGAGAGGCTCGAGCTCATCGACCGCGGCGGGGTATGGCTCACGGCCGACCGCATTTCCGTCAACTGGTCGCCGTGGGCGCTCACCGAGCGGCGCATCGCAGTCGAGGAGGCGCAGGCGGCGCGCGTCGACATGGAGCGGACGCCGCTGGGCGAGCCTTCGAGCGGCGGCGGCCCGGTTTGGATTCCGCATATCGATGTCGCGCAGTTTTCCATCGGCGAGGTCCATCTGGGGGCACAGCTCGCCGGCCGCCCGGCGACGCTCTCGGCGCGCGGCGGCGGCCGCCTGCACGCGCTCGACGACGCGCTCGCGGATGTCGTCGCGCGGCGCATCGACGGCGACGGCGAGTACACGGTGCACTTCAAGCTCGATCCGAAGCGCATGGACGGCACGCTCGAGGTGCACGAGCCCGCGAGCGGGCCCCTGGAGAACATTTTGAGCGTTCCGGGGCTCGGTGCGCTCTCGGCGAACCTCAAGATCAACGGCCCGCGCGATGCCGAGCAGATCGAGCTCGCGCTCGACGCCGGGGGGCTCACCGCGCGCGCGCGCGGTACGGTCGATCTGCGCAACGTCTCCGCCGATCTTACCTACTCGCTCGAGGCGCCCGCGGTGAGCCCCCGCCCGGATCTTAGCTGGCAGCGCGTGGCGCTCGAGGGCCGCTGGCGCGGCGCGTTCACGGATCCGGACGCCGAAGGCCATCTCGAGCTCGAGAAGCTCATTTTGCCGGGAGGCACGCAGATCGCGGCATTGCACGCGGATCTTGCCGCGGGCAGCGGCATCATCACGCTCAAGGGATCGATCGAGGGGCTGCGCATCCCGGGGCCCGCGCCGTCGTTGCTCGAGAAGGATCCGCTCAAAATCGACGCCGCCTGGCGCGTGAAGGAGGCCACACGGCCGCTCGCACTGCGGGCCGCGCATCGGCTGTTCTCGCTCGAGGCCCAGGTTCTCACCGCCGGCGATCAAAGCGCGACGCTGAATCTCAAGCTGCCGAGTGTGGCGCCGTTCGCAGCGCTTGCGGGGCAGGACGTGCGCGGCGATGCGGCCATCAAGGCGGAGATCCACCGGCGCGGCTCGGGGCTCGCGCTCGATCTCGACCTGGGCGCGGGCATCTCCGGCGGAGCGGCCGCCTGGATCGGCATTGTGGGAAATCGACTGGCGCTGAAGGCGTCGGGCGCGTTCTCGGACGATTC
>JBEKVP010000270.1:0-4281 GCA_049513935.1 Steroidobacteraceae bacterium | reverse complement strand
GATCGAATCGTCCGGCTACATGGCGGTGCCCGGAACCGCGGGCTTGGTGATGGGCGTCATCGGCATTCTCGCCGCGGTCGCGGCATCGACGCCGCACTGGGCGCCGCATTGGGCCGCCATCTGGATGCTGGCCGGCGCCATCGCCTTCCTGGTCGGCGGAGCGCTCATGGCGCGCGAGGCCGCGCAATCCGGGCATGCCCGTTATCTCGGCCCGGTGAGGAAATTTCTGCTCTGCCTATGTCCCGCCCTGTTCGCCGGCGCGGTGCTGACGGGCGTGCTGTGGCGGGCGGGCCTCATGAGCCTTCTGCCCGGCACCTGGCTCCTGCTCTACGGCTGCGCCGTGCTATCGGCGAGCACCGTGACGATCGCGAGCACCATGCGGCTCATCGGCATCATGGGGACGCTGTTCGTCGCGCTCGGCTGCCTCGCGTTCGCCTCGCCGGCGGAGGTGCACACCGCACTGCTCGGCGTCGGCTTCGGCGCGCTGCACATCGTATTCGGGCTGCTCCTGGGACGGATGAGCGATGCCGAATAGATCGACCGTCGTCAAGCGTCACGAATCGCACGGCGCGATTTCCGGCAGGAGCGCGGCCCGCCCGGTCGCGGTACCGAGCACTCCCGGCATGAGCACCGGATTCGACCGGCTGATCTACGAGCGGGTGCGGCTCGGGATCATGAGCGCGCTCGCCACCAACGATGAGTTGACGTTCAACGAGCTGAAGGCGCTGTTCCACGCGAGCGACGGCAACCTTGGGGCGCACGCCCGCAAGCTCGAGGAAGCGGGCTACGTCGCGTGCACCAAATCCTTCGAAGCGCGGCGCCCGAAATCGATCTACCGCATCACGGCGCTCGGCCGCAAGGCGCTGCTCCGCTACCTCGAGCACATCGAGGCCGTCATCAAGGCCACGCGCCGCGCGTAAGCGGGCTCCGCAGATGCACGTTGCAATCATCATGGACGGCAACGGACGTTGGGCCACCCAGCGCGGGCTGCCGCGCACCGCGGGCCACGTGGAAGGCGCGAAGGCCGTGCGTACCGCGGTGGAGGTCGCCGCGCGCTCAGGCGTCGATACGCTCACCGTCTACGCCTTCTCGGCGGCCAACTGGGCCCGGCCGACGACCGAGGTGGCCGCGCTGATGCGTCTGTTTGGCCAGTACCTGTTCACCGAGACCCGCCGCTGCATCGAGCAGTCGATTCGGATCAACGTCATCGGGCGGCGCGATCGGCTGAGCGAGAGTCTGCTGCGCTCGATCGAACAGAGCGAGCGCATGAGCGCGGCGGGCGACCGCATGCACTTGCGCATCGCCGTCGACTACTCCTCCCGCCACACCATCCTCGAGGCCGCACGCCGCGCCCGCGGCGAGGCGAACCTCGATGCCGACACCTTCACGCGCCTGCTGCACGAGGTGGACCACTGCGCGTATCCGACCAGCGAGGTCGACCTGTTGATCCGCACCGGCAGCGAGCAACGCTTGAGCGATTTCCTCTTGTGGGAATGCGCCTACGCGGAGCTGCACTTCGCCGATTGCCTCTGGCCGGATTTCGACGAGACGCGCTTTCGACGCGCGCTCGAGGACTTCGCGGGGCGCCAGCGGCGCTTCGGCGCGCTCGGCGGCGAGACACGCTAGAATCGCGTCGATGATCTCCGCCATCCGCGCGCCTCGCCGGCGCGTCCCTCGTCCGCGCGCCGCCCGCGCTCACGCCGCCAGCGCGCACGTCCCCGGCTCGCTCGCGCGCCGCGTGGCGTGCGCCTTTGCGCCCCTGCTCGTCCTCGCGGCAGCCGTCGGGGGCACGGCTGCCGCCGATCCAAACGTGCAGCGGAGCACGCTCGCCAACGGCATGCAGGTCGTCATCGTGCCGAGCGCCCTTGCGCCCGTGGTCACGGTCGAGATGAACTTCCGGGTGGGCGGCGACGAGACGCCGCCGGGATTCCCCGGTATGGCTCACGCACAGGAGCACATGGCGTTTCGCGGCTGCGCCGGCATGAGCGCGGATCAAACTGCCGCGGTCTACGCCGAAATGGGCGGCGAGAACAACGCCGACACGCAGCAGACGATCACCCAATATTTCGCCACCGTCCCGGCTTCCGATCTGGACGTCGCCTTGAAGGCGCAGGCCGCGTGTCTCGAGGACATCGACGACT
This sequence comes from Steroidobacteraceae bacterium, assembly GCA_049513935.1. Classification (GTDB taxonomy): domain Bacteria; phylum Pseudomonadota; class Gammaproteobacteria; order Steroidobacterales; family Steroidobacteraceae; genus Bog-1198. Next base: position 2,140 of record JBEKVP010000270.1, on the reverse strand, counting down.
CGCAAGCCGAATGGGCACAGGAGCGCGGCGCGATCGAGCAGGAGGTGGCTCGCGACCTGTCCAATCCCACGTACAAGTTCCTCACCCGCTTGAACCGGGACCTGTTCGCCGGCACGCCCTATGCCCACGATCCTCTGGGCACCAAGCGCTCCTTCGACGCCACTACGGGCGCGATGCTCAAAGCCTTCTGTCGCACCTGGTACGCCCCGCAGGACGCCATTCTGGTCATCGTCGGCGACGTCGATCCGCAGGCCGCGCTCGACCAGGTGCGCCGCCTGTTCGGCGGCATAGCGGGCCATCCCCTGCCGCCGCGGCCAGCCGTGAATCTGAAACCCGTGAAGTCGGAGAGCTTCTCGCTCGAGAGCAACCTCCCCTACGTGCTCGCGTTCATCGCGTACCGCTTTCCAGGCACGAGCTCGCCGGACTACGCCGCTGCCCAGGTGCTCGCGGACGTGCTCTCGAGCCAGCGTGCCGAGCTCTACGGTATGGTCCCGGCGGGCAAGGCGCTCGCGTCGGAGTTCGGCATCGCCGAGTCCTACGCCAAGGCGAGCGTGGGCTTCGCCGTTCTCGCCTTGCCGGCGGGCGCAGACGCCGCCGGCGCGATCCGCGAGATGCGCGGCATCCTGCTGCGCTACGCCGAGAACGGAGTCCCGGAAGAGCTGGTGGCCGCGGCCAAACGCCAGGAGACGGTGGACGCTGCGCTCGAGCGCAGCTCGATACCCGGGCTCGCCAATGTCTGGTCGAACGCCCTCGCCGCCGAGGGCCGCGCCTCGCCGGACGAGGACCTCGAGGCCATCCAGCGCGTCACCACCGCCGACGTGAACCGGGCGGCGAAGCGCTTGATCGCCCAAGCGAACTCCATCACGGCCACGCTCAATCCGGTGCCGACCGGGCAGCCGGTCGCGACCAAGGGATTCGGAGGCGCCGAGCAGGTCACGGCCGCGCCCTCGAAGCCGGTGGCGCTCCCGCCATGGGCTGCGGCACAGCTCGCCCGGCTCGACGTGCCGGCGGCGGCGGGCGCGGTATCGGACAGCACGCTGCCAAACGGGCTGCGGCTCATCGTCAAGCCCGACTCATCCGCGCCGGTGGTGTCGGTGTTCGGCTCGGTCAAGCGCGACTTCGGCCTCGAGACCCCGCCGGGCGAAGAGGGCATCGGGGACGTACTCAACGGGCTGTTCGCCTACGGCACCGAGTCGCTCGATCGACTGAGCTTTCGCAAGGCGCTCGATGACATCGCCGCGAACGAGAGCGCGGGATACAGCTTCTCGCTCAACGTCCTGCCGGCGAATTTCTCGCGCGGCGTCGAGCTGCTCGCCGACAACGAGATTCACCCGGCGATGGCCGCACAAGCGTTCGAGATCGTGAAGCGTCAGAGCGCGGAGTTCGTCGCGGGGAATCTCAAGAGCCCCGAGTACCGCACGCAGCACGCGCTCGATATGGCGCTCTTGCCGGTGGGAGACCCGGTGCTGCGGGAGGCGACCCCCGAGACCGTCGCGAACCTGACCCTCGAGGCGGTGCAGCGCTTTCGCACGGCCACGCTGCGCCCGGACCTCACGACCCTCGTGGTAATCGGTGACGTATCCGCGGCCGAGGCTAAGTCTGTGGTCGAGAAATGGTTCGGCGGTTGGCGCGCCGAGGGACCGAGGCCAGATACCACCCTGCCGGCCGTTCCCGCCAACAAGCCGCTCGCGGTCGCGGTCGCGGATCCGCAGGCGGTCCAGGATTCGGTGTATCTCGCCGAGCAGCTTGCATCGAGCCGGTTCGACCCGGATTACTACCCGCTCGAGCTCGGCACCCACGTGCTCGGCGGCGGGTTCTACGCCACCCGCCTCTACCACGATCTGCGTCAAGTGGCGGGCTACGTCTATACGGTCGATGTGCATCTCGATGCATCGAAAACGCGGGCCGCGTACGAAGTGACTTACGGCTGCGATCCCGAGAACGTGTCCAAGGCGCGCGCGCTCATTCAGCGCGACCTTACGCAAATGCGCTCGCAAGAGGTATCCGACGATGAGCTGCACCGCGCGAAGGCACTGCTGCTGCGCAAGCTCGTGCTGCAGGAGTCGAGCGAGGAAGCGGTGGCGCGCGGCCTACTGGCGCGCGCCGAGCTGGACCTGCCGCTCGATGAGCCGATCATCGC
>JBEKVP010000269.1:0-4285 GCA_049513935.1 Steroidobacteraceae bacterium | reverse complement strand
GAACCAGATCTTGTACATGCCGTTGTCGAGGCAGACGATCCCGTCCTCGGGTACGACGCTGCGCACATCGCGCACCAAGCGCTGCGGCGTGATCGGAAATCGGCCTTCGTCGGCGCCCTCGTTGACCCGCGACAGAATCTTCTCGCGCAGCGCGCCGAGCGGGCGCTGGGGCTTGATCCGCCCCTCGAGCCGCGCCGCTAACGCCGCGACGCTCGCGCCGATGTCGCCGACCAATTCCGCGTCGGGATAGAACACCTGCTCCACGCTCGCGGGCAAGTAACCCACGTGAATCAGCTTGCGATCCCCGGCGGCGCCCGCGAGGAACGGCGGTTTCTCGACCGTGTCGTGACCGATCGCGACAATGAGGTCCGCCTCATCGATCGCCTCGTGGATATAGTCCCGCTCCGAAAGAGCCGCGGTGCCAATGTAGAGGTCGGAGCTCCCGGTGACCGCGCCTTTACCCATCTGCGTGTTGAAAAACGGTACGCGCGTGCGCCGGACAAAATCGGACAGCGGTTCGACCAGGCGCGGCCGGTTGCCGGCCGCCCCGATCATGAGGAGCGGACATTCGGCGGCCAGGATCATCCCTGCCACCCGCTCGACGGTGGCGGGCGCCGCCACGGGCCAATCGATCGGATGCGGGGGCACGAGCGGCGCCTCGGCCGATTCGGCCGCGATGTCCTCCGGCAGCTCGAGGTGCACCGGTCCCGGGCGCTCTTCGCTCGCAATCCGGAACGCATCGCGCACCAGGGTCGGAATCGAGGCGGCGGAGACGATCTGCCGAGTCATCTTGGTGAGCGGACGCATGGCGCCCACGATGTCGACGATCTGGAAGCGCCCTTGGCGGGCGCTCTTGATCGGTTTCTGGCCGGTGAGCATCAGCATTGGCATGGCGCCCAGGTGCGCATACGCGGCGCCGGTCGTGAAGTTGAGGGCGCCGGGCCCCAGGGTCGACAGACACACGCCGGGCCGGCCCGTCAGGCGGCCGTGGGTCGCCGCCATGAAGGCGGCGGCTTGCTCATGGCGCGTGACGATGAGCTCGATCCGCGATTCGCGAAGCGACTCGACCACGTCCAGGTTTTCCTCGCCCGGAACGCCAAAAATCCGCTCGACTCCCTCGTTCTCGAGCGCGCTCACGAGAAGATCGGATGCTTTTGTCACGTTACTGCTCGGCAGCGGATGAGAGTTGCACGATATTGCCATGCCGGTTCCGTTCAAGATACCCGCTGCGCGGCCGATATACGGATTTGAATGCGTATCGGAGGAGCTCTGCTCTTGGGAATCGCGGTGGCGGCGGCGCTCTGCGGCGCTGCGGCCGGGGCGCCCGCATCGATCCGGAACCTCACCGGGCTCCCCGCCTATCCCAACCTCTCGAAGGCAGCGATGGACGAGGTCTATCGGACCGAAGCGCTCGGCCGCTGGTGCGCCCGTTTCACGGCGACGACGACGGATTCGCTACCGGCGGTCGAGGAATGGTACCGAAAGACCCTGGTGCAGGCGAGCGAGACCGACCTCTCGCGCGACGAGCAATTCAAGAGCTACCCGAGCTTGTCGGGCATCAAACTTGCGCTCGGAATCGACTACGTCGCCTTGTATCGGCTCGCCAATCAATCGACCATCATAGAGCTGCATCGCTGCAGCAGGAACCGTTAGGCGCGATCCTTAGGTTTTGGCGACAAAGCGCCCGCTTCGATCTCGATTGGTTTTTCGATACGCGACCTTACACGCGGCTCCGTCCGTGCATGAGGAATGACACAATCGCGCCGATCAAGAATATGACGAACAGAATTTTGGCTATGCCGGCCGCTCCTGCCGCGATGCCGCCGAAGCCGAAAATTGCCGCGATGAGCGCGATCACCAGAAACACCACCGCGTAATGCAACATGTCCTCACCCCATTTGTGAAATAATCATCGAGGCTCGAAGATACTTTTACTGGCGCTATGCAGGCTTGACTGCAACACTGCGGCGAATACAAAGTCCCGGCCCCCAATGAACGACTTACGGTACCGTCTTCAAAAGCTTGCGCACATCTCCGTCAGAGATGATTCGCGTGTCAGTCGACGCTGACACGCCCGCGGCTGGCGCCGTTGCGCCCACGGCTGACCCGGTCAAGCCCGCGGCCCGCGTGAAATCGGAGGCGGGAAGTGCGCCGAGCGCAGCCCAGCTGCTCGTGTGGGGTGCGATCGGCTTGCTGTTGTATGAGGCCCGTGCCGCCTTCGTCCCGATCGCGCTCGCGCTGCTCCTGGCTTTGGTTTTGTCGGGCCCGGTTGAGGCGCTGCACCGGCTGCGGGTGCCGCGCGGCGTGAGCGCGTTGCTGATTCTGCTGGTCACGCTCGCCATCATCGGCGGTACCTTCGATGTGCTGTGGAAACCGGCCCAACACTGGTTCGCATCGGCGCCGCAGACTCTGCAGACCATCAAACAGCGCATCACGCCCGTCGCCCGCTTCATGCAGCATCTCGACGAGCTCAAGGGCAGCGCTGATGCATTGGCTGCTTCGCGCGCCGCTGCCGCGCATCCTGCCGCGGTGGCGCCGGCGTCGAGCGGCCCGGAGGATCTGCTCGACGCTATGCGCAGCGCGGTGGTCGGCATCGTGACCTTCGTGATCGTGACGCTCTTTCTGCTCGCGGGCGGTCCGCCGATGCTCGCGCGGATGACCGCGGCGTTCGTCGATGACCTGCACGCGGGCCACATTCTCTATCTCATCGAAAAGGTGCGCGCCGAAGTCGGCCGTTTTTACCTCACCACGGCGGCCATCAACCTCGGTTTCGGATGCGCCACGACGGGCGTGATGATGGCCTGGGGCATGCCGAATCCCTACCTCTGGGGCGCGATGGCCGCGCTTCTCAATTTCATTCCGTATGCAGGTTCGGGGGCCACCTTGCTCATCATCACCGTCGTCGCCATCGTGTCCTTTAGCGACCTCGGCCGCATCCTGGGCGCCGCCGGAAGTTACGTGCTGCTGGCGACCCTCGAGGGTCAGATCGTGCAGCCGCTGCTCGTCGGCCGGCGGCTCGCCGTCAATCCGCTCGTGGTGTTTCTGTCGTTGTGGTTCGGCGGCCTGTTCTGGGGCATCCCGGGCATCCTGCTCGCGACGCCGACGCTCGTCGCCATCAAGGCGATCGCGGAACACTCGGCGCGCGGCGGTGCCCTGCTCAAGTTCCTGGGGCCCAATGCACAAGTGATCGAGCGCGAGCACAGGTTGCGCAAGCTGGCTCGACGCGTCACCGACTGAGCGTTCGTCAACGCGCCCCTGCGCCGAGTCCATTATGTATCATTGAGGGCCATGCGCACGCTCCTCCTGATCATCGGCGCAAGCCTGCTCGCCGGAAGTTGGCCCCTCGCGGTTGGGGCCGGCGATCAAGCTCCGGGGCAGCTCGATGAGGTGGTCGTGACCGGCGAGCGCACCGGTCCCGGCCTCTGGCACGTGCATCGCGGGGCGGCGCAGATGTGGGTGCTCGGCAGCATCTCGCCCCTGCCCAAAGGAATCACCTGGCGCGCCACGGAAGTCGAGAAGATCCTCGGAAGCACCGACCGGGTCCTGGTCCCGAAGCCGCTCGAGATCGGCATCGTGAGAATCCTGTGGCTCCTGGTCACCGAGCGCAATCTGATCATGGTCCGCGGTGGCAAGCGGCTGCGCGATGTGCTGCCGCCGGATCTCGGCGCACGCTTCGCGCTCGACCGATCCAAATACACCAGCGATACCGACAAGTGGGAGCACTTTCGCCCGATCGTCGCCGCCGCGTTCTTGCAGCAGGCCGCCTTTCATCAGGTGGGGCTCTCGGCGCGAATCGATCTCGGCGCGGCGGTTCGCAGCCTGGCGAAGAAGCACGACGTGCGCGTGGAGGAAGTGAAGATCGCGGGCGTCGGTGACGTGCTGGAAGCGCTGAAGAACATGCCCCCGGCGACCGAGAATATGTGCGTGCAGGCCTCGCTCGTGACGGTCGAGAAGGATCTGCCGCGCTTGATGGATCGGGCACGCGCGTGGTCGACCGGCAACGTCGAGCGCATCGAGAGCCTGCCGGAGCCGGCCGAAGTCGATGCGTGTCTCGCGGCGCTCGATTCCGGCGCCGCCGCCGGCGACCTGATCGGGCGCGTGCGGCGCGCCTGGCTCGAATCGATGCAGAAGTACTTGCAAGCCGGCGGGACGACGCTCGCCGTGGTGAACATGGATCTGCTCCTCGGGCGCGGCGGACTGCTCGATGCGCTCCGCGCCCAAGGATACGAGGTCGAGGCCCCCTAGCCGCTGCGGGGCGCCGCCTGCGACTAACCTTCGAGCGACT
>JBEKVP010000268.1:0-4318 GCA_049513935.1 Steroidobacteraceae bacterium | reverse complement strand
AGGCGCGCACGGGCAGGCGCACGAAGAACGTCGATCCCACCCCTTCCAGGCTCTCGGCGAACACCTCGCCCTGATGCAGTGAGACGATCATGGCGACCAGGTGCAGACCTACGCCGGTGCCTGCGATTCCGGTCGCATTGCCACCGCGGAAATAGCGCTGAAATAACCGCTGGCGATCCTTGGCGGGAATGCCGATGCCGTGGTCGCGCACTTCCACGACCAGCCAGTCCCCTTCGTGCCGCGCGCGCACCTCGGTGGGACTTGCCGGCGCGGAGTACTTGATCGCATTGGAGATCAGGTTGCTGAATGCGTGGAATAGCAGCTTCGGATCGCCGCGAATCGTCGCCGGCAGTTCGCCGAAGTCCTCAATGATGACCGCGCCGCGGGTCGCGTCGCGATGCGCCTGACAGGCATCGCGCAACAGCGCGCCGGGGTCGTGATCGCAGGGATGGAATACCGCCCGGCCGTCGAGCACGCGGGACGCTCCGAGCAAGCTGTCCATGATATTGGTGATCCGCTGCACGGCGCTGCGGATGCGCGTGCCGCGCTCCGCCGCATCCGCCGGATCGGACCGGTCCCTCATCTTGATGAGCCGCTGCGCGTGACCGTCGATGATCGTGAGCGGCGTGCGGAACTCGTGCGAGGTCATCGAGACGAAGTCGCGTTGCTGTGCGGTCAGCCGCCGCTCGTTCTCGAGTCCCTCCTCCAAGGCCGCCGCCTGCTCGAGCAGGCGGCGCTGGCTGGTCGCCAGGGCGAGCGCGTTCTCGCGGAACACGGCGACCGCACGTGCCATCTCGCCGATCTCGTCCCCGCGCTCGACGCTCGGGATCGCGATCTCCGTGTCGTGGCCGGCGAGCCGGTGCATGCAGCTCGCGAGCTTGACCAGGGGCGAGAGAATGCCGCGCACCACGTAGGCGATCACGCCGATCAGCAAGAGCGCCGCCGACAGCATGGCTGTCACGATCATGGTGCGCGCATGTGAATAGGTGGAAGCGGCGCGATCGCTGTCGCGGCGCGCCTTGACGAGCGTCTGATCGGTCAGGCGGCTGAGTATGTCGCTCGCTATATCGAACGCCTCGCGCGACTCCGTGTTGTACAGGGCGACGGCGCGAGTCGCCTCCCCGTCCCGGGCGAGTGCGATCACCTGCACCGCCACCGCCTGGTATGCCGCCCACTGACTCGCGAATTGCGCGTACAAGGCGGCCTCTGGGTGGTCCTGCGCAATTTCCTCGTAGGCGCGCTGGCTCGCCGAGACGGTGTCGCGCAGCGTCGCAATCTCCTTCTCGCTGGCGGCGACCTCTGCGGGAGTCGAGGACAGCAAGCGGTTCGCCTCCGCCGCGCGGTAGTCGGACATGTAGTTCGACAGATCCCCCAAGATGCCGGTGTCGCGCAGCCAGTGATTGCGGATGACCTCGGAGGCGTGATTGAGGTCGCTCAAGTGCGCGAAGCCGAACGCACCGAGGCCCAAGATCAAGAGGAACAGCAGTGCGCTCACCGAGTACAGGCGTACGCGGATCGAATGCGAATGCAGCCACCGGCGCGCTCGGCGCCAATGCGATCCCAGCGTGTTGCGAGGCGATGCCGGATCCATCGTCACCTCACGGGTCAATGATCCGGCCCGAGGTCGCCTTCACCACGGCCTCGGTCCGCGTGGACACGTTCAATTTCCGGCAGGCGTTCTCGATGTGGAAATTGACCGTGCGCTTGCTGATGCTCACGATCTTCGCGATCTCGGGTGAAGTCTTGCCGCGCGCCGACCAGGTGAGGCACTCCAGCTCGCGCTCGTTGAGCGCCACATGGCGCGACCAAACCTCGTTGCGCGCGCTCTTGCCGAGGCGCGCATCGATGATCGAGGCCAGAATCTCGAAATCGATCGGCTTTGTGACATAGTCATCCGCCCCCAGGCGCCGGCCCTTGAGCTCGCTGTCGCGGTCCGTGCGCGCCGTGAGAAATATGAACGGCACCCAATCGAGCTGCGGCGCCAGCGCGATCAACCGCTCGACCACCTCGAAACCGGTCATTCCCGGCATGTTGATGTCGCACAGGACGAGATCGGGCTCGGTCTTGAGGATCGCCGAGAGACCGGCGTGTCCGTCCAGCTCGATGCTGACGACGTAATCGCGCTCCTGCAGGTCTTCCGCGATCAACCCGGCGGTCTCCGCGTCGTCTTCGATCAGCAGGATTCGTTTGCTAGCCGCCATGGAGCGCGCCTCAATTCTCGCGGGTCGAGTCCGCATTTTTACGCCGGGATACTGCCCGGGTGTATGCCATACCAGCCGCGAGCTCGGCAAGGGCACTTAGCTCCGGACGCCTCTCTGCCATATTGCGCGCCGGGCCGGCATGCCGTCTCGTCAATCGGCGGTCCGGCGGGGGTAAAATGCCGAAAAATGCGCCATCATCCGGGTCGCGCTGCCTAAGCGCCGGCACTGCGGGGTATTTTCCATGATCGTGCGGACTTCTTGCGGTCGAGCTCTGCTCGCGGCCGCCGCTTTATATGTGGCGGCGATGGGCGTGCGCGCGGCCCCGACACCAAGCGTCGAGGCGTGGCAGACGCTGCCGCCCATGCCGTCGCTGCCCAAGGGAACCGTCGCCCACCACGCCGAGATCAACGGTGCGCGGCTCTGGTACGCCGAGTGGGGGAGTGGCCGGAAAATCCAGGCTGGCTCAGCCTCCCCGCCGGTGCTGTTGCTGCACGGCGGATTCGGAAATTCCAACTACTTCGGGAACCTCATCCCCGTGCTCGCGGCACACGGGTATCGCGTGGTCGCGATCGACAGCCCCGGCCACGGCCGCAGTACCCGCCCCGACGCCCCGCTCACCTACCATATGATGGCCGAGGATGTGATCGGCTTGCTCGATCGGCTGAAGATCTCGAAGGTCGATCTCGTCGGCTGGAGCGACGGTGGCATCATCGGATTGGACCTCGCGCTCAATCATCCCGAGCGTCTCGCGGGCGTCTTCGCCTTCGGCGCGAACGCGGACGTCTCCGGCCTCAATGAAGACGTCGAGAAGACTCCCGTGTTCGGCGCGTACCTGAAGCGCGTCCCCGATGAGTACCGAGCGCTCTCGCCGACACCGGACGGGTTCCAAGCCTTCAGCGCCGCCGTCAATAAGATGTGGGAAACGCTGCCCGCGTACACCGCGGACCAGCTCCGCAGCATCCAGGTACCGGTCACGATCGCCGATGGCGAATACGATGAGGCGATCAAGCAGTCGCACGACCGCTACATGGCATCGACTATCCCCAAGGCGCGGCTCGTCATCCTGCCCAAGGTGAGTCACTTCGCAATGCTGCAGAACCCGCCCGAATTCAATGCGGCGGTACTTGAGTTCCTGAAAACGCGCTGATCATGCGCGCCGTGCCGGTCAGCTTCGATCATCTACGCCGTTATGCGATCGCCCGCTCGCTGTTCAGGCCGACGACGCTTCAGCGTGCCGTCCGCAAACTAGGTTTCATTCAGGCGGATCCGATTCGCGCCCCCGCTCGAGCGCAGGATCTGACCCTGCGCCATCGCGTCGTGGGCTACCTCGCCGGCGACCTCGAGCGCCGCTATCCGCGCCTGCCGCTCGAGGAAGACTACTTCGTCAACTATGGCTACGTGCTGCGCGATCATCACGGCCTCATGCATCCGCGAACGCCGCGCTCGGCCTGGACCTCCGCACGCGAGACTCAGGCCAAGGCTTTGCTCGAATTCGTCGGCGCATGCGGCACGGCGCACCCGCGCATTGTCGATCGGCACTTCGCGCACGGCAAGATCCTCAATTGGTTCGGCGGCTCGACCAGCGCCACCACGCGCTTGCTCGACGAGATGCACTATCGCGGGCTATTGCGCGTGGCGCGGCGGGAGTCCGGAACCCGGGTGTACGCCGTGCGCGAGACCGGGATTGCCGCCGCCACCGCGGTCGACGCCGCCGCGGTGGACGCGCGGATCGACGCCCTGGTCGATGTGATCGTGCACAAATACGCGCCGCTGCCTGCACGCAGCCTCGGCCAGCTGCTCTCCCACCTGAAAAGCGGCGTCCCTCAATGGGCCTCCCACCGGGCCGCGGCGCTCGACAGGGCCACCAAGCGCCTCGCGCGGGTTCGGGTCGACGGGATCGACTGGTACTGGCCCGCCTGCGAGACGCCCACCTCGGCCCGCTGGCGGCCGGATGAGGACGTTCGCCTGCTGACGCCGTTCGATCCCGTGGTCTGGGATCGGCGGCGATTCGAGATTTTTTGGGGCTGGGCATACCGCTTCGAGGCATACACCCCGGCGCCGAAACGCAAGCTCGGCTATTACGCGCTGCCGGTCTTGTGGCACGAGCGCGTGGTCGG
>JBEKVP010000267.1:0-4322 GCA_049513935.1 Steroidobacteraceae bacterium | reverse complement strand
GATCTCGGCACGACGCTGCTCGAACTCTCACGTGCGGCGAAATCGATGAGCGCCTTGGCGGACTACCTCGAGCGCCACCCCGAGAGTCTGCTGCGCGGCAAGCCGGCGGATCCGCGATGAAGCCGGCTCGTCCCGCCGTCCGCCTCATCGTATGCGCGCTGGTCGGCGCCGCAGTGCTCGCGGCTTGCGCATCGCAACCCGACCGCTTCTACACCTTGAGCGCGTTGCCGGATACCTCGCCCGCGCCGCGTTCGGCCCGAGCGACCCAGGTCATCTTGAGCATTTCCATCCCCGCAGTGGTCGATCGGCGCGCGATGGTGCTCGCTACCTCCGGCGATCAGGTATCGATCCTCGAGCACGAACGCTGGGCCGCGCCGCTGTCCGACCTCATCGCGCAAACCCTGGCGGGCGACATCGAGCGGCGGCGCGCGGATGTGCTGGTCGCAGAGCGCGGATTCGGCTCGGGCTCCGCGCCCGTCAAGATCAGGATCGATGTCGTACAACTTTCCGCGCGCGCACCGGGCAGCGCCACGCTCGAGGCGCACTGGCGCATCGTCGATGCGCAATCGAAGAGCGACGAGGCGGGGGGCGAGGTGTTCACGGCGCCGGTCGCGGGCGGCGACTACGCCGCGGTCGCGCGTGCCTTCAGCGTCGCCGTGAGCTCGCTCGCGGACCGCCTGGTCGAGAAGCTACCCGCACGCTGATCGCGAATCGCCGGCCTGCGCAGGCGCGCCGATCACGCTGCGCGACCGGCGCGCGCGCTCCTCGAGGCCGAAGCCGCGCGCCATCGTCTCGCGCAGCGCGAGCGCTGCCTCCAGATCGAAGCTGTTGATGACCGCGAGGCGGAACCCGCCGGGCGGCATGATGTGAGCGTGCTGCGGGCGATCCTCGAAGAACGTGATTTGCACGCTGCTGATCCCGCGTGCGGCGCGATACGCGCGCAAGGCCTCCCGCGTCGGGTGCCGGTAGCGGCGCCCATGCGGTCCGAACAACACCACGCTATACGCGTCCGTCCGCTCGCTGTCGCGGTATTCCCACGCCCCTCGGCTGTAGAGCCGCACCACCGCGTCGAGCCATCGCCGGCCATACAGGTCGGGCCACTGGTCGGCAAAACGCAGGTGGGCCTCGATGATGCGCCCGCCGATGGTCTCGATGTTGACCATGCCGGTGTAGTCCCGCAGGTGAGCGCGGATCCAGTCGCCGCAATATGTGCGCAATCGCGGTCGCTCACGCGCCTCGATCACCCAGTAGTCGAAGGTGCCCGCCACGCCCGGTATGCCGAGCGTATGCCGGCACCACGTCGCCTCGCCGCGCACCACCGCCCAGTCCGTGCTCACGTGCTCGCCGGTCAGAAGCTTGGTCCAAAAGTCGCCCGCACGGCAGTTCTCGCGGAAATCGCGCTCGTTCGCGAGCACGCTCGTGCCTGCGCCCATGCCCTTCAGATTGGTGACTGGCTTGCAGAACACCGGGTACCGCGGCGGCAGCCTATCGTGAAGACCGCACTCGAGCCCCTGGGATTGCGCCACCAGCAGTTTGTTGTATATCCATCGGTGCCGCGGGTTGAACTTGTAGCCGTCGACGTCGTCGGTTGGAATGTGCACATCCCCGGGGCAATCGACTTCCGTGAAATACTGCATGCGCCACGGATCGCACTCATAGATCGGCATCGACGGGAGCCTATGATGTTCTCGAGGTGAAGTATCGGGCTATGAGACTCAGGTGCGTGCAGGAAATTGCCGACGTCGCTCCATTATCCACCCAGAGGTCTCCATGCAACAAGATCAGCCCGCAAAACCCTCGAATGGCGTCTCTCCGGTCGCTTTATGATGGCGACATGAGACTTATTGCCGCATCGTTGCTCTTGATCGCGTGCGCGGCCGCCGCGGCGGACAGTGCGCCTGCGCTAAGTGCCGCGGAATTCGTCGCAGCGCTGCAGCGGGCACGCATGAGCCTTGCGGAGCCGCCCGACCCCCCCGCGCTCAAGAGCTATCCGATCTACGACTATTTGGTCGCCGCGCGGCTGCAGCGCGACCTCGCCGCAAGCCCCTCCGAGGAGCGCGACACCGCCATCGACGACTTCCTGCGGGCGCACGAGGGGCAGCCCGTCGGCCGAGCGCTCCGACATCAGTGGCTGGTGAGCCTCGCGCAGCGCCGGCGCTGGGATTGGTTCTTGCCCCGCTCGGTCGACGTCGCGGACCCGGTATTGATCTGCGACCGTCTCACCGGCCGGCTGCTCCGCGGCGATACGGACCGGTTGGGCGCCGAAGCGTTGGCGCGATGGTCCGTGCCGCAGCGCGCGCCTGCCGAATGCGCGCCTGTCTTCGCGTGGCTGCACGCGCAAGGCCTGATCACGCCGGCCTTGCAGGAAACCCGTGCGCGCGCTGCGCTCGCCGCCGACAACGCGCCGCTCGCGCGTGAGTTCATCGCCGAGGTGCCAGCCGAGCGTGCGCCCGCGCTGCGGCAGTGGCTGGCGCTGCTCGAATCGCCGAAAGCCGCCCTGGCGGTGTTGGCGGCAGCTCCGGGCGCCGCGGTGGAGCCCGAGGCGCTCGTGGCAGGATTCACGCGCTTGTCGAACACCGATGTCGCGAGCGCCGGGGGCCTGTTGCCGCCGCTTCTCGATCGGCCCGACCTCTCGCTCGCCGTGCGCGGCCGCCTGCAGCGGGCCTTCGCGCTCGGAGAGGCCTATGCGCGCCAGGCCGGCGCCGTCGCCGCGTTCGACAAGGTGCCCGCCGACGCCGTCGATGCGCAGGTGCAGGAGTGGCGCGTGCGCGCCGCGCTCTGGGCCGGCAACTACGCCAAGGCGATCGAGTGGCTGGACCGCATGCCCGCCTCGCTCTCGGGGCAGCCTCGCTGGCGCTACTGGCGCGCTCGCGCCCTGGCCGCGACGAGCGGTCCGGAAGCGGCCGCCGCCTCGTTCGCGGAGCTCGCGGGCATGCGCGACTACTACGGCTACCTCGCCGCGGATCGTGTAAGGCGGCCCTACAGCCTCAACGTCCACCCGACCGCCGAGGATGCATCGCTCCAGTCCGCCCTGGCGGCCGAACCCGGATTGGTGCGTGCGCACGCGCTGTTCGATTGCGACTTGACCGAGGAGGCGGCGGCGGAGTGGAGCGCGGTGCTCGCCCAGGCGCCCGCGGCCATGAAGATTCAGGCCGCGCACCTCGCTTCGCGCTGGGGATGGTACTCCCAAGTGATCGCGACGCTCGCGCAGGCGGACGACTGGGACGACGTGCTCCTGCGCTACCCGCGCCCCTTCTCCGCGGTCATCGCGGACGCCGGCAAGTTGACCCTAGTGCCTGCGGATTGGATTCTTGCGATCGTTCGCCAGGAGAGCCTGTTCCGCAAAGACGCCGTATCGCGCGCCGACGCGCGCGGCCTCATGCAGATGCAACCGGCGACCGCGCTCGCCGTCGCCAAGCGGTGGCATCTGCCGTCGCCGCGCGGCGAGAGCTTGTTCGACCCCGCCGTTGCCGTTCCGTTGGGTGCGGCCTATTTGCGCGAGCTGCTCGATCGCTACGGCAATCAGTTGGACTTGGCGCTCGCTGCGTACAACGCCGGACCCGTGTCGGTCGCGCGCTGGCTGCCCGCGCAGCCCGTCGAGGCCGATGTCTGGATCGAGAACATCCCCTACGCCGAAACGCGCGGTTACCTGGAACACGTCCTCGAGCACATCGTGGCCTTCGCCGTGGTGCGCGAGGCCGAACCGCCGAAGCTCGCCGCCCTGTTGCCGCCAGTGCAGCCGGCGGCAGCGCCGGTGGCCTCGTCGCCGCCATACCAGTGAGCGCCCGCGTGCGCCGCGCCCGGCACCTTCGATACGCATGGACGCTGTGCGGGGCGCTGTGGGCGGTCGCACCGCGCCCGATCGAAGCCGCGGCGGGCCTCGACCGCGCCGCGGCGATGCGCGTCGATGCGGTGGCCGCCGAGTGGCTGAAGAGCACGGGCGCGCCCTCCGTATCGATCGCCATCGTCGAGCGAGGCGCTCTTGAGTACGCGAAGGCGTACGGCTTGGCGCGCTTGACTCCGAACACGCCCGCAAGCCCACAGGTCCGCTATGCGATCGATTCGGTATCGAAGGAATTCACGGCCGCGGCGGTGCTGCTGCTCGCACAGCAAGGCAAGCTGTCGCTGGACGATCGGCTCGACCGATGGCTGGCCGATCTCGGGCCTGCCTCGGGGGTCACGTTGCGTCAGGTTCTCACCCACACCGGCGGGATCCGCGACTACTGGCCGGAGGATTTCGTCACCCCGCAGATGCGCAAGCCCGCGAACGTTCGCGCGATCATTAACGAGTGGGCCGATCGCCCGCTCGACTTCCCTCCGGG
>JBEKVP010000266.1:0-4322 GCA_049513935.1 Steroidobacteraceae bacterium | reverse complement strand
CGTGCGGCCGCGTTCGGTCCGATGAGCAAGGTGATCCAAAACGGCACCAGCCATCTCACCGACGCGGATATTCGCTCGATCGCCGTCTACCTCAAGAGCCTGCCGGCTGCGATACCGCGCGCGCCGGTTCGGCTCGACGAGGCGCAAGTGCGGGCCGGCGAGATCGTCTACACCACGCGATGCGCCGATTGTCATCTACCGAACGGCTTTGGAATGCCGCGCGCCGGCAATGCCGATCCGTCGAAGACCGCGCCGCCTCTGGCCGGCAATGCGGCTCTGCAGGCGCCCGACCCGGCGACCCTCATCAACGTCATCTTGTACGGCGCCCACGAGGAGTCCCTCGGCGAAGGTGCGTGGCCCAAGATGAGCGGGTTCGAGCTCAGCGTCGGTCTGGACGACGAACAAATCGCGGCGCTGTGTACTTATTTGCGCGGGAGCTGGGGCAATGAGGCCGGACCCGTGGACGCCGCGGCGGTGGCCAAACAGCATTGACCGCGCTCGTACCCCAAAGGAGACCCCACTTGAAAAAGACCTTGGCGATCGCCGCCGTACTCGCCGGAGCCCTGGGTGGTACGCCGGCTCAGGCGGCTTCCGACTGCGACAACTTCTTTGGGCAACGCTGTCTCGTCGACCTCGCGACGGGCGTGCATATGAGCTATTTCGAACTCGGTCCGGAGACCGGCGAGACGTTGATCCTGCTGCACACCGACACCACCAGTGCGGTCGAGTGGGCGTGGACGGCGGCGGCTCTCCGCAGCATGGACCCCGCGCTTCGCATCTACGCGCTGGATCAGCGCGGCGCGGGCGCCACCGATCTTCCCAACACCCAACTGTGCTGGACGAAGCCCAATTTGTGCATCACCCGGGCAGACCTCGCCGCCGATATCCTGGCGTTCATGGATGCGAAGGGAATCGCGAAGGCGACCATCGTGGGCCATGCGCTCGGTGCGGCGGCGGCCCGAAGCGTGGCGCTCAGCTCTCCGGATCGAGTAGTCCGGCTGATCCTGTCAGGAACCGGAGCACCCGGCGCCGCGGCCGCCCCACCCGCGTCGCCGCCCGCACGGCCGCCCGCCTCCCGCTCCGACCCGCTCGGCCCGCTCGGCTGGCAGAAAATGCTCGAAGCTAAAGGCGTAAAGTGGCCGCAGCGCGCCCTTCATATGCGGCCCCTCGACATCGATCCCGACGCGGTTCGCAATATCGCGCGCAACTGGGACATCTCGGCGATCGCCGCCCCGGACGTGGTCGAGACGATCGCCGCGCAGACCGCGGGCGAATCGCTGGCGAGCTGGGGCGTGATCGATCCAACGCCCCCGCCGCCCGACGCGCCCGAGAGACTGGACACGCTGTCGATTCCGACGCTCGTACTTTGGGGAAGCGAGGATGCCGGCCTCAGCCGCGCGTCGCAGGACCGGCTGATCGCCCTGCTGCGGCGGGCGAGCCGGACCCACGGGATGTATTTTTATTGGAAGCAATACGGCGTGCGTCCGCCGCCGCCGTCGGGCAACAAGCATGACGCCGACGACATCGGCCACAACCTGTCGTGGGAAGCGCCGCGCCAACTCGCGGCCGATATCGACAGCTTCGTCCGCACCGGTGCGCCGACGCGCGATCTCTACAGAACCGATGCGCCCACCGATATCCACAAGATTCTGGTGGAACCCGGCAAGGCGATCATCGTGTCCTCACGGCCTTAGAGCCACGGGACCCAAAGCTTCCTTCAAGGGGCCGAGCCACGGTTCGTAGTGGCGCCATTGGTCGACGCCTTCTCGATAGATGGGGCGGCGCACCTGCTCCGAGCTCGCGCTGTGCACGGTGCGCTCCGTGTTGTAGAACTCGATGCAGCTCGGCTCGAACTCGAGCTCGCAGAACTCGAGGATGCGGCGTACGTTCCCCTCGAGATCGTCGACCACGTCCTCGTGCTGGATCCGCAATATCCGCCCGGGAAGCGCCTCGTCCCAATGCGCCATGAGCTCGACATACATTCGGTAATAACGAGCGATATCCTCGATGCTGTAGGTGAATTGCTGTCCTGAGGCGAACAGTTGCTTGTAGTTGCTGAAACAGCAGGCGATGGGGTCCCTGCGCGCATCGATGATCTTGGCGTTCGGCAGGAGCAAATGAATGAGTCCGAGATGCCGGAAGTTGTTCGGCATCTTGTCGACGAAGAAGGGTACCCCGTAGGGTTTGCCCTTGCGGTACACCCGTGTGTCCTCGAGATACTTCTCCCCGAGGCGCATGAAGTCTTGCGCGCCGAGCTCGGCGAGAACGCCCGGATAGCGCGGAGCCGAGTCGGTCTGCTCGCGCCCCCGCAGATCCTGCACCAGCCGTGGAATGTCCGCGAGCTCCATCGTGCCCTCCACTTGGGAGTGCGAGGAGAGGATCTGCTCGATGAGAGTGGAGCCCGATCTCGGCAACCCGACGATGAAGATGGGCGAGGGGTCGGGGCAGCCGAAGCCCTGACGCGTGGCGAAGAACTCCCGCGTGCACACGGCCGCCTGCAGTTGGGCGTTTCGCTCCAGCGGCTCCGGCCGGTAGCGGCATTCGGTCTTCTTCAGCGCGTTGCCCCGTTCGTAAAACGCGAAGGACTCCGCGTACTCGCCTCGGTCCTCGAGTGCCTTGCCGAGCGCGAAACACAGATGATAGCGGTCGGCCGGCTGAACGTTGGCCGCCTCCCAGACGCGCATGCCGGCGATTTCGGCATTCGTGAACCGATAGGTCTTCAGATTCGCGAGACTCCAGTACGCCTCGCCGTACTGCGGCCTGACCGCCGTCGCGGCGCGATACGACTCGATCGCCTCCTGCGTCCGACCGAGCGTCTTCAGCGCATGCCCGATCGACAAATGCAGCTCGGGATCATTCGGCGTCTCGGCCAGGATCTCACGATACAGCGGCAGGGCTTGCGCGTAGTCGCCGAATCCCGTGCATATCGTCGCATGGGTGGTGCGGTAGACCCTGTTGTTCGGATCGGTCGCAAGGAGTTTCTCCATCTCCTCGCGCGCGCGCACGTGTTTGTGGCGGTTCAGCAGCGCGAGCGCATACTCGTAGCGGGCGGCATGATAATCGGGCGCGAGCACCAGCACCTGCCCGAGGAGGAACTCGGCGTCGTCCACGACGTCGAGTTTCATGCCGATCTGCGCAAGCAGCCGCATACCCTCGATGTGATTGCCATGGGTCAGCAGGTACTGGCGCACGATCTGCTCCGCCGCCGAGATCTCGCCGTCCGCGAACATGCTGTAGGCGGTCAGGATCTCCGCGGGCAGGTTCGCGAGCTTCGCGGCCTCTCTGGCGGCGTTGTCCGCGTCGGCTTGGCGACCGGCCATGCCGAACAGCACTTGCAATGCGCGCCAGCTCGCAGGAAGCGATGGGTTGATCGTCACCGCGCGGACGAAAGCTTCGATGGCAGGCTCCGCGGAACGCATTGCCACATGGCAATGGCCGCGTTCCTGAAACATTCGACTGTAGTTCGGGTGGCGCATTTCCAATTCGGCGAGCATCGCCAGCGCTTCGGGTATCCGCTGTAGATAGCGCAGGCTCACGGCGATCAAGTAGAGCACATCGCGGTTCTCCGGAACTTGCGCGCGCAGCGCCTGGGCGGCCGCGAGCGCCGGGCCGAATTGGCCGCGCCCCAGGAGTTCGCGTATGCGCCGCACCTCGGTTTCGATCTGCGACGGGGGAGCGCTCTCTATGGCTGCTTGCATGTTTACCTTGGCAAAGGCAGGGTCTTTATCGCTCGCTCGGCGAGTGGGCGAGGAGCACCTTCTTCGCATCGCCCAATTGCGCCCAAAACCGTCGGCCCAGATTCGAAAGCCCCTCTTCCGGGTTCCGCTGCGCGCTGTCCTCCAAGAACCACTGTCCTCCAAGAATATTTGAGATTGCGCCGGAGCACATGATATACATAAAGGAGCCGGCGTTTATCGTTACAAGATTGATCCGGCGGGATGGTATTTTTGCTCGAGTGCGCCGATACAGCAACGCGCTGCCCAGCGGTACGCCGTTCCTGGCCGCGGTTTGTTTTCGGCTACGCGACAGATGTACTTGCACAAATAGAAGGGAGACGTCGGTGACGCCCAACCAGAAGCTGTCCTGCGCCATTTGCTCCATCCTCGGCATACACGGTGCCTCGGCCGCCCTCGCGGCGGACGCCACCGCGGAAAGCTCCTCGGACGCGCTCGGTGAAATCATAGTCACCGCGCAGCGCCGCACGGAGAACATCCAGAACGTTCCGATCCAGATCCAAGCGCTCACCTCCGAGACGCTTGATCAGTTGAACGTCGTGAACTTCGATCAGATGATCAAGTATCTGCCCAACGTGACTCAGAGCA
>JBEKVP010000265.1:0-4331 GCA_049513935.1 Steroidobacteraceae bacterium | reverse complement strand
TCCTGTGCGCGCGCGAGGGCGCGAAGCACATGATCGAGCGCGGCAACGGCGGCGTGATCGTCAATATCTCGAGCATTTCCCGGGTCGGTAACGCCGGGCAGAGCAACTACAGCGCCGCCAAGGCGGGTGTCGAATCGATGGCGGTGGTATGGGCGAAAGAGCTCGCGCGCTACGGCATCCGCGCCGCCTCGGTCGCTCCCGGCTTCACGCACACCGAGATCTTGTCCTCGATGCGGCCCGAGGTTCTCGACAAGATGACGGCGCCGGTCCCGCTGAAACGGCTCGGGCTGCCGGAGGAAATCGCGCACGCCGTGCTGTTTATTTTCGAGAACGACTTCTTCACGGGCCGGTGTCTCGAGATCGATGGAGGCCTGCGGCTCTAGCGGCGCGCTACGCGCTCTGCTCGAGGCCCAGAGCCTGACAGATCCGCTGCGTCGTCGAGATCACGCGGCCGACCGAGGAGGACAGCAAGCCGTCGGTCGGCCCGTCCCCATCGGCGCGGTCGGGACCGCGCACCGGAACTTCAAGTCCCAGTCGCGCCATGACCAAGGCCTCGACCGCCTCGGCCTCGTACTCATAGATGGTGCAACGAGCGAGCGGTGTGCGCGGACCCTCGTCTCGGTGCGCAAGCCAATGCGTCAGCTCGTGCACGAGCGCGAGCAGGTGCTGCTCGGGCGTGAGATCGAAACGCAGGGTGATGTGGTCGCGCGAGAGGCGGCCGTGGACCGGCTCTGGCAAGGCGCTGCGTACCAGCGTCGCGCCGTTGCGCTCGGCATAGCACTCCAGCGACTGGATGTGGTCGAGGATCGCGGACATGCTCCCACCCCCGATTTGACAGAAGCGGCAATCATGCGCCGGGGGAACGCGGCCGTCGACCTGTCTCAATTGAGAGTCAGGCTGCACCGACGCTGAGCGGCGGCCTCGATTTGGCTCTTGCGACGCGTTATATAGATTATTGATCGACTTGAACTGATATTATTAAATTGTATATAAAACATATAGTTACGACATTATATCGCCATGGAATGCGATTTTACAAATCTTCTTGCAATGCATACAAACCGTGCTACAATAGCTCTGAAGTTTGAAAAACCGCATCAGGAGATGAACATGAGCGAGACCACCTTTGATCCCAAGACGATTTTCGAGAGCTACAAGAGCGCTTTCGCGCCCGCGTTGAAGGCCCAGCAGGAAGGCGTCAAGGCGCTGGACCGCGTCGGCCGCTATCAGTACGCCGTTGCAGGCGACTACCTGGAGTGGAGCTTGGCGCAGGCCAAGGCCGCCATTGGCGCGCAAACTCCGGCTGAGTTCGTTTCCAAGCAAGTCGAGCTCACCACGGCCCTCAGCGAGAAGCTGCGCGCCCGTGCTCAAGAGTTTGTCAAACTGGCCACTGACGCGCAGACTGGTTTCAGCGAAGTGGTGAGCGATAGCGTCACCAAGATCGCCGCCGAAGCGAAGAAGAAGGCGAGCTAATAGGCCCGAAGCGGCTTAAGGAACGGGGCGCCGCAGGGCGCCCCGTTGATTTTGGGGGTTGAACGCACGGTGCGAGCGCACCCGTGCTGTGGTGGGCGAAGTGGCCGAAACATCTCGAAGCGATGCATCTTCTGAAGCGGCGGATAAGGCCGCGCAGACCGAGAAGCTCGCGCAGGCGCTGCGTGAGCAGCTGGCGGCCGTGACGGGAGGCATCGCACCCGACGTGTACGTCAATGCCTGGTGGGACTGGTTGCTGAACGTCGCCAAGGAACCTCCCAAACAGCTCGAGATCGTGCAGGACGGCCTCGCCAAGGCCATGGACGTCTGGTCGTTCGCGTTGCGGGCGGCCGCGGGCGAGAAAGTGGCGCCGGCCGAGGGCGATGCCCGTTTCAGCGGTGAGGCCTGGTCCCAGTGGCCGTTCAATCTCTACGCACACAGCTACCGCAATTACGTCGATTGGTGGCAAAAGGCCTGGTCGAACGTCCCGGGCGTCGCGCCGGAGAGCGCGCGCCAGCTCGATTTCGTCGCGCGAAACGCCTCCGAGACCCTGTCTCCCGCCAACTATCTCGCCACCAATCCCGAACTGCTCGACACGACCCGCGCCGAGGCGGGCGAGAATCTGGTGCGGGGGTTTAGCAACTGGCTCGAGGATATTCAGCGCACGCTCGAGGGCAAGGGGCCGAGCGGCACCGAGAAGTTCGTGGTCGGGCGCGATGTGGCCGCAACGCGCGGCAAAGTCGTGCTGCGCAACGAGCTCGTGGAATTGATCCAATACACGCCGGCCACGCCGAGCGTCTATGCCGAACCCATTCTGATCATCCCGGCCTGGATCATGAAGTACTACGTGCTCGATCTCTCGCCGAGCAATTCGCTGGTGAATTACCTGGTGGGGCAGGGGCACACCGTGTTCATGGTGTCCTGGAAGAATCCGACCGCGGCCGACCGCTCGCTCGGCATGGACGACTACTTAAAGCTCGGCGTGCGCGCGACGTTCGATGCGGTTGCGGCCATCGTACCCAACCAGAAGATTCACGCCGTTGGCTATTGCATCGGCGGCACGCTCCTGTCGATCGCGGCGGCGATCCTCGCCGCCGAAGGCGACCAGCGGCTCGCGAGCGTGACGCTGCTCGCGGCTCAGCAGGATTTCAGCGAGCCCGGCGAGCTGTCCGTGTTCATCAGCCCGAGCCAGCTCGACATGCTCGAAGCGGCCATGAGCCGCGCCGGCGTGCTGAAAAGCGAGCAGATGGGAGCGGCGTTCGCGCTGCTGCGGTCGCGCGACCTCTTGTGGGCCCCAGCGGTCAACACGTATCTGCTCGGTAAGCGCGATTCGCCAAACGACCTCATGGCGTGGAACGCGGACGGCACGCGGATGCCGTGCCGCATGCACGCCGAATATCTGCGCCAGCTGTATCTCAACAACGCGCTCGCGCGCGGCGAGTTCGAATCGGGCGGACGGCGCGTCGATCTCGCGGCCATCCGCGCGCCGATGTTCGTGGTCGGCACCGAGACCGATCACGTTGCGCCCTGGCAGTCGGTGTACAAGGCGCGCGGCCTCACACGCTCCCCGGACTACACCTTCCTGCTCACCTCCGGCGGGCACAACGCGGGCATCGTGAGCGGCCCCGTGCATCCGCGCCGCCGCCACCGCGTCCGCACCTGGTCGAACGACACCGAGACGCTCACGCCGCAGGCGTGGTTCGACACCACGCCGCCCAAGGCCGGGTCATGGTGGCCGGTGTGGGAGCGTTGGCTCGCGCAGCATTCCAGCGCGGCGCGCGTGGCCCCGCCCGCCACGGGCGTCCCAGGCTACCCGCCGATCGGCGATGCGCCTGGCGAGTACGTGCTGCAGAAGTGACGCCCGCACTTTTAAGCCCGTCGAAGGTCCAATCGGTATGAACGAACGATCGGTATGAACGAACGGAGGCTTTCCATGAACGAAGTCGTCATCACCGCGGCGCTGCGCTCCGGAGTCGGGAAATTCAACGGAACCATCGGTAAGATACCGGCCGCCGAGCTTGGCGCCCAGATCATCAAGGCGCTGCTAGCGCGTACCCAGGTCGATCCGCAGCAGATCTCCGAAGTCATCATGGGGCAAGTGTTGACTGCGGGCGTCGGGCAGAATCCGGCGCGTCAGGCGCTCATCCGCGCCGGGCTCCCCGACCGTATCCCGGGCATGACCATCAACAAGGTCTGCGGCAGCGGCCTGAAGGCGACGCACCTCGCGGCGCAGGCGATCAAGTGCGGCGACGCGGACATCATCATCGCCGGCGGCCAGGAGAGCATGAGCTCGGCGCCGCACGTGCTGCAGGGTTCGCGCGACGGATTTCGCATGGGCGATGCCAAGCTCACCGACAGCATGATCCACGACGGCCTCTGGGACATCTACAACGATTACCACATGGGCGTGACGGCGGAGAACGTCGCAAAGAAATTCGAGATCTCGCGCCGCGATCAGGACGAGTTTGCGGCCGCGTCGCAGCAAAAGGCCGAGGCGGCGCAGAAGGGCGGCCGCTTCAAGAGCGAGATCGCGCCGATCGAGATCGTGACGCGCAAGGGCACGACTTACTTCGATACCGACGAATACGTCCGCCCGGGC
Source organism: Steroidobacteraceae bacterium (assembly GCA_049513935.1). Taxonomy (GTDB): domain Bacteria; phylum Pseudomonadota; class Gammaproteobacteria; order Steroidobacterales; family Steroidobacteraceae; genus Bog-1198. The sequence continues at coordinate 262 of JBEKVP010000265.1, read as the reverse complement.
ACCACCGTAACGGCGCTCGGCGAGCTCAAGCCGGCATTCAGCAAGGACGGAACGGTAACGGCAGGCAACGCCTCCGGCATCAACGACGGGGCGGCCGCGGTCATGATGATGTCGGCGCGCAAAGCCGACGAGCTCGGCTTGCAGCCCCTCGCAACGATCCGCGCATATTCGTCCGCGGGCGTCGATCCGAAGTTCATGGGCATGGGTCCGGTGCCGGCGAGCCGGCTGTGCCTACAGAAGGCTGGGTGGACGCACCAGGATC
>JBEKVP010000264.1:0-4337 GCA_049513935.1 Steroidobacteraceae bacterium | reverse complement strand
TGCTCACGCAACGCATCACCACCGTGATGCACTCCGGCACGCACATCGATGCGCCCGCTCACGTGGTGCAGGGAACGCCCTTCATGGACGAGGTCCCGCTGCCCTATTTCTTCGGCACCGGCGTCGTGGTGTCGATCCCCAAGAAGAAATGGGAAGTGATCACCGCGGAAGACCTCGAGAAGGCGCGCCCCAAGATCCAGCCGGGCGATATCGCGATCGTGAATACCGGCTGGCACAAATACTATGGCGACAATCAACATTACTACGGTTACTCCCCGGGCTTCTACAAGGAAGCCGGCGAGTGGTTCGTCAAGCGCAAGGTGAAGATGTGCGGCTCGGATACCCAAGCGCTCGATCATCCGCTCGGCACGGCCATCGGCCCGCACGGCCCGGGGGCGCCGCACGGACTGCTCCCCAAGATCAACGAGGAATACTTCAAGACCACGGGGCGGCGCGTGATCGAGGACTTTCCCGAGTGGGAGCCTTGCCACAATGCGATCTTGTCGGCGGGCATTTGCGGGTTCGAGAACATCGGCGGCGACATCGACAAGGTCACGGGTAAGCGCGTCACGTTCGCGGCCTTCCCGTGGCGCTGGAAGAAGGGCGACGGCTGCATCGTCCGACTCGTAGCGATGGTCGATCCGAGCGGCAAGTTCCGGATTGAAACGGGACGCGCCGAATAGCCGAGGCCCGCCCCTGTGCACATCACACGCTTCAACGAGGCTCCGCGCTACGACGCGCCGAAGCATTTCGACATGCGCTCCTTGCGCCTGCAGGGTATGGAGGTGAGCCCATCGAAGTTCGCGTGGGTGGGCGTCTCGCATTTTTTGCCGCAGGGCGGTGCGGACATGGATGCGAGTCCCCTGGAGAAGATCTACGTGGTCCTCGAAGGCGAAATAACCGTGCAGCTGGCCGGGGGCGAGACGCACACGCTGCGAGCCCTCGACAGCTGCCACATCGGCGGCGGCGAAGCGCGAGCCATCCGTAACGAAGGCAACGCGGTCGCCACCATGCTCGTGGTGATGCCGCATCCTGAACCGCGACCGTGAACCGACCGAACCGCGGCCGCAACGGCGGCCGCGGCGCGGCCGGGTGATCTCACCGCGCAGGAGCTACGAGCTTCTGCGCGATCGCGCCGAACGGCATCTCGCCTGCGGCATCGATGGCGGCCATGCGAACCGTGTCGCCGAAGCGCATGTACGGGGTCTTTGCAGCTCCCTCATCGAGCAGCTCGATCGCGCGGCGCTCGGCGATGCAGCTCGACCCCACCTCGCGGTAGTTCTCGTTCGACACTGTGCCCGACCCGATGATGGTGCCGGCGCACAGCGAGCGCGAGTGCGCCGCATGGGCGATGAGCTCGGCAAACCCGAACAGCATCGCGGCGCCGTTGGCCGCGCCGAATTTCTTGCCGTTCCACCAAACATGCAGCGGCAGCGCCACGCGCCCGCGTTCCCAGGCGCCGCCGAGCTCGTCCGGAGTCACGGCGACAGGAGCGACGCTGCACGCCGGCTTTGCCTGCACCCACCCGAAGCCCGTCTTCATCTCGATCGGCGCCAGGGTGCGCAAAGACCAATCGTTGAGTTGCACGATCAACTTCAGGTGATGCAACGCATTTCGCGCCTCGATCGCCATGGGGACTCGATCGGTGATCACCGCGAACTCGCCCTCGAAATCGATTCCGTCGGCTTCCAAGGGCAGCACGACGTCCTCCGTCGCCGAGAGAAATTCGTGGGACATGCCCTGATACATGAGCGGCCGGTCGCTCTGCGGATTCTCGATGTGGAATACCTTGGCCATGAGATCGCCGTGCGATTGAAACGCCGAGCCATCGAGCCACTGGTAGCTCCGCGGCAAGGGAGCGGCGGCCAAGCGCGGATCAAAGGAGATCGCGCCCCGTGCACGGCCGCGCGCCAGCTCGGCCGCGCGCGATTCGAGCGCCGGTGCAACCTCCGACCAGTGATCGAGCGCGGCCTGCAGGGTCGGGCAGATGTCGTCGGCCGGGGCGGCACTCCGCAGATCGCGGGACACCACGGCAAGGCGCCCATCGGGGCTGCCGGACTTCAGCGTGACGAGCTTCATCGGTGTTCTTCCTCCACGGTCAGTGCATAACCGGCGTCCGCCAGCGCCCTCGCCACGAGTTCGTCGAGGTCGCGATCGGGCGAGAATCCGAGCGCTTCTGCGTACGGCGCGGCGAGCGGGGGCAGCCGGCCGAATTGCGCCTCGAGCGCCTCATCGCGCGCGAATGAGATCAACCCGGGATCGCAGCGCGTGGATCGAGCGACCGCGGCGGCCAGATCTCCCATGCTCGTGCGCAACGCCGGCAGTGTAAAGGCGCGCCTCGCGCCCTTGCCCGGCGGCGCCATCCGCGCGGCGTGGATGAGATTGTCGGCGGCGCGCGAGGCCGACATGGCCCACACGGTTGCCTCGCGGCGCGTCGGCACGACGAAGGGGCGCGCGGCGGCGCACGCGTGGAACAGCTCGCTCATGAAGGCCGAGCGCATGCCGCTTCCTCCCGCCGGCCGCGCCAAGAGTCCCGGGAAGCGCAGCGCGAGGGCATCGATGCGCCCGAGCCGCGTCAAGTTCTCGAGAGCGATTTCGATCATCAGCTTGTGAGCACCGTAAGTGAGAGTGGGCCGCGGGAGCGTGGCGTCGTCGATGGCCTCGGGGAGGGGTTCGCCGAATACCGCGATGGTGCTTGCATAGATGAAGCGCCTGCGGCGCGGACCGGCCGCGGTCTTCTCGATCAGCTCGAGCGTCTGGTCGAGATTCACCCGTTTCGCAAGCTCGTAGTCCTTCTCCGCCGCGCCGCCGGGGACCGCGGCCAGGTGAATCACCACATCGCACTCCGCGAGGGCAGCATCGACGCCGGTCACGCGGCCAAAATCGCCGGTCAGCCATGCGACTCGCGAATCCTCGTACCCGGCGGCCGGAGCATGATCGATGAGCAGCAGGCGGTGCGTGGGATCCGGCCACGCCGCGCACAGGCGCCTCGTCAAGATTCGCCCGAGAAAGCCGCCGGCACCCGTGATGACGACGTTCATGGGGCTATCGCCTCAACTCAGCCCATCGGTGAACGCGCCATCGATCAGGATGAACGCGATCCGGCAATTGCGGCCCGAGCGATTGGCCCATGCGTGATTGGTGCCGCGTTGAATCACGATGTCGCCCGCGCGAACGGTGGTCTCGCCCTCATCGACCAGCAAGGTGATCTCGCCTTCGAGCACGATGCCGTAGTCGATGGTTTGCGTGCGATGCATGAACGGATGCCGGGAGGTCGCGCCGCTGCTGTGGGTGGATGCCTCCGCTGCACCGATTTCCGCGAAGTGCTCGCGCGCCCGCGCCGGGCTCACCTCGGCCATCTCGGCGGTTTCCGGCGGAATGTCGAGCACGCGGATCCGGGTTCCGCGCGGCGGCGGCGCCAGCACCAGGCCCTCCTCGTGCGGCTCACCGCTCGCGCGGTCGATGCGCGCCGGGGTCTCGCGCGTATTCCACACCTCGTAGAATGTCGGCGCGTTGCCCGAGAGCTTCTTGACGCGCTCCGGCGGCGCGTCCGACTGGATGATGGCGCGGCCCTTGACGTCGTGGCCGGTAACCACGCGGCGAAACGGTTTCAACATGGTCGGTATCGACATGGCTATTACCTCGATTCTCTGCGCGGTCAACCCGCGTGTGTACCGAAAGTCTCGGCGATCCAGTCGGCGATGTAGCTTCGCCCGTAAGACATGTTGTCGACGCTCACGTGCTCGACGCCCCCGGTGCGCTCGTCGAAGATCTTGAGCTCGCGCTTCGGGCTGTTGATCAATTGCTCGTAGGTCTGCCGTGCGTACTCGACCGGGATTTGCCGATCCTTCGCTCCGTGAGTCACGAGGAACGGCACCCGCACCCGATCGAGCACTCCGTTCAAATGCACCTGCGCCGCCAATCGCATGAACTCATCCGAGTCCTTGGCGCCGAACACCCAGCGCACGTGCTCCCAGTAGTGAGGGATCGGACGGTCGCCCTCGCGGGCCACGCGGCGCACTTGCACCTCGCCCCAGTTGTGATTCGCGCCCCACACCGCGCCCAAGGCAAAGCGCGGCTCGAAAGCCACGGCTCGCGGCGTGTAGTAGCCGCCGAGCGACACGCCGGCGATCCCGATGCGCCTCGGATCCACGTCGCGCCGCGTCTCGAGGTAGTCGACCACCTTGCTCGCCCAGCGCTCGGTGTCGAAGGTGGCGATGAGAGCGTGCGCGCGCAACGCCTCGCCGCTCCCCGGCTGGTCGATGTGCAGCGTCGACACGCCGCGCCTCAAGAGCTCGCGGCCGAGGCCTGACCAGTAGAGCATCTCCTTCGAGCTG
>JBEKVP010000263.1:0-4338 GCA_049513935.1 Steroidobacteraceae bacterium | reverse complement strand
TTGCTCGAATCTGATCGGGCCCGCAAAAGAGACCTCGGTTCACATTCCGGGCACGAGCTTCACGCTCACCTTCCTGGCCGGTGTGTTGTTCTTCCCGATTTCGTACATCTTCGGCGACATCCTGACCGAGGTGTACGGCTACGCCCGCGACCGAAGGGTGGTCTGGGCGGGCTTCGGAGCCTTGGCCTTCGCCTCGATCATGGCAGCCGTCGTCGTGCACTTGCCGCCCTCGGAGAGCTCGCGCGCCACGCAGCCGGCGGTCGAAGCCATTTTCGGCAATACGCCGCGTATCGTCGTGGCGTCGATCACGGCGTTTCTATGCGGCACGTTCGTGAACAGCTACGTGCTCGCGAAGATGAAGATCTGGACGCGCGGGCGCTGGCTCTGGACGCGGATCGTCGGCTCGACCTTGTGCGGTGAGCTGGTCGACTCGCTGATTTTCTATTTCGTGGCGTTCTATGGCCGCATGCCAGGAGGGCACCTGGTGGCGATCATGTTTACGCAATACGGCCTGAAGAGCGCTTGGGAGATCATCGCGGCACCGCTTACCTATCGCGTGGTCGCGTTTCTGAAGCGCGCCGAGAGCGAGGACTACTACGACATTGGGACGAACTTCACACCGTTCTCGCTGCAAACCTAAGCCATCGAGTCATGCGGGACGCTGGGCAGCGGCGCCCCGCTTATTCATCGCCGCTTCGCCACAATTTGCCATCGGCCGTGAAGCCGCAAGCCCGAATCCCCGCGTGAAATAGCTCCCACGAGGCGGCGGTGGTCGCTGCCTCACATCGGCGAAACGAGAGGAGCTGTTTATGAAAGCTGCATGGTCCAAAGTCGTGTGGACGGTGGGATTGACGGGATTGAGCGCGGCTGCAAGCGCGGCGGCTTTGGCGGATCAGCCAAAGCATGCCTCGCCGCAGGAGCCCGCGGGGTTCGTGACGGGCGCGGTGATCGGCGGATTTGCGGCCGGTCCGATCGGCGCGGTGGTGGGTGCGGGTCTTGGCACTTGGCTCGGCAACCGTGTGCATCGCGCCAGCGAAGCGGCCAAGGCGGAGGCGCAAGTGGCGGCATTGAAGGACGACCGGGAGGCGCTCGAGCGGAAGGCCGCCTCGCTCGAAGGTGCGAAGAGCGATCTGGAGGAGACCAACCGCGCGCTCACCGCCCGGCTCGACCAGCTCGCCCACAGCGTCGAGGTTGCGCAGGAAGGGCGCGACGATGCCGCGCGCGCAGAGGCCGCGCGCGTGCTCGACGGCCTGCAGGGCGATGTGCTGTTCCGCACGGGCAGCGCCGAAATCCCGCCGGAAACCGCGCACGAGATCGAAATACTGGCGGGCACGCTCGCCAAATCGCCCGCCCTCAACGTGAAGCTCGACGGCTATGCCGATCCGCGCGGCACGACGGACCTCAACCTCAAGCTCTCCGAAGCCCGGGCCAACGCGGTACGCGACTTGTTCCTCGCCGCCGGCGTCCCCGAAGAGTCGCTCGAGGTCAATGCGTACGGCAAGAGCCAAAGCGCGGCCAGCGACAGCGACGGCTATGCGTTCGAGCGCCGGGTCCGGTTGACGCTGCAGGCGGCGGGACCCGCGTCCGTGGCGCAGGCGGTCTCCCCGCTCGATCAGGGCGCGGGCACACCTTCGGGCGACGTGGGCGCGTCCCCGAGCAAGGGTCAGAGGAGCGAAAACCAGTGAGCTTCAGGCGGCTCGGCGCCGCAAGCGCCGAGCCGCTCTTGTTTCCGCCGGCGGCGCGCGCCTAGGATAGCGCATGGCCGACCATCCGAAGATCGTGGTACTGGATCGATACCTGACCGGGGAATCCGCGAACCCGTCGCCGGAGAAGATCTTGGCCGGCATCCCGCGCACCCGGGTATCGAACCAGTACGCCGACTCCACGCAGCAATTCTTCTGCGGCTTGTGGTCGAGCACCAGCGGTAAATGGCGCGTCAAATATACCGAACACGAGCTCTGCGTGCTGATCGAGGGCCGCGTGCGCCTCGAGTCGGCCGGCGGCGAGCGGCACGAACTGCGCGCGGGCGATGCGTTCGTCGTCCCGGCGGGCTTCGAGGGCACCTGGGAGGTCGTCGAGCCCTGCAAGAAGTGGTACGCGATCTTCGAGGCGAAGCCTTAAGCGGTATCGCTGATGGCGCCGGCGAGCGTCTCAACGATTTGCGCGATTTGCGAGGATTCGATGATCAACGGCGGCGACAGCGCGATCGTATCGCCGGTGACCCGCACCATCACGCCGCGCTCGAAGCACTTCAAGAACACATCGAACGCCCGCGCCCCAGGCTTACCCGCACGCGGCTCGAGCTCGACGGCGCCGATCAACCCGAAGTTGCGGATGTCGATGACGTGGGGCGCTGCGCGCATCGAGTGCACCGCCTCCTGCCACTCGGAGCTCAAGGTCGCGGCGCGCGTCAGGAGCTGCTCCCGCTGGTAGATGCCGAGCGTCGCCAGCGCGGCGGCGCAGGCCGCTGGATGCGCGGAGTAGGTGTAGCCGTGAAACAGCTCGACCGCGTTCTCAGGTCCCTGCATGAACGCATCGTAGATCTTGCGCTGCGAGAACACGGCGCCCATGGGAATCGCGCCGTTGGTAAGTCCCTTGGCCGTGGTCATGATATCCGGCGTGACCTCGAACACCTGCGCGGCGAACGGCTTGCCGGTGCGGCCGAATCCGGTGATGACTTCGTCGAAAATCAACACGATGTCGTGCTTGTCGCAAATCTCGCGCAGGCGCTTCAAGTAGCCGACGGGCGGTAACAGCACGCCCGCCGATCCTGCGATCGGCTCGACAATGACGGCGGCGATCGTCGACGCATCGTGCAGCGCGATGAGCCGTTCCAGCTCGTTCGCGAAATGCATGCCCCAGTGCGGCAAGCCGCGCGAGAAGGCGTTGTGTCCGAGATCGAGCGTATGCGGCAAATGATCCACGCTCGGAAGCAACGCGCCCGCAAAGAATTTGCGGTTGTTGACCATGCCGCCCACCGACATGCCCCCGAAACCGACGCCGTGGTAGCCTCGCTCGCGGCCGATCAGCCGCGTGCGCTGACCCTGGCCGCGCACGCGGTGGTAGGCGATGGCAATCTTCAGCGCCGTGTCGACGGATTCGGAGCCCGAGTTCGTAAAGAACACCCGGTCCATGCCGGTCGGCGCGATTTCCGCGAGCCGGCTTGCGAGCTCGAACGCAATCGGATGTCCCATCTGAAACGCCGGGGCGTATTCCATGGTGCCGAGCTGCCGCGTCACCGCCTCGGTGATCTCGCGCCGGCCGTGACCGGCGTTCACGCACCACAATCCTGCGACGGCATCGATCACCTGCCGGCCGTCGTCGGTCCAGTAGTGCATGCCCTCGGCACGCGCGAGCAGCCGCGGATTGCCCTTGAACTGCCGGTTGGCGGTGAAGGGCATCCAGAAAGCATCGAGCTCGCCTTGCGCGGGGGCCGGGGTAATTCGGGCGTTCATGCTGGGGGGTCCTTTTGGGTCGGGCGGGACGATTTGAGGGAACGGGCCGAGCAGATGATAAATAAATTCAACACAATCCTCAATTTTAGCTGTATTCCTGCCTCTACTGTCTAATATAATAGACACCATGAGTCTGGATGTGGGTGCTCACCTGAAGGCGGTACGGCAGATGTACGGCCTGTCGCAGCGCGAGCTCGCGAAGCGGGCCGGGGTCACCAACGGCCTGATCTCGCTGATCGAGCAAAACCGCGTCAGTCCGTCGGTCTCCTCGCTCAAGAAGGTGCTCGACGGCATTCCGATGGCGCTCGCCGAATTCTTCACCCTCGATCTCGCCGGCAAGCCCGAAGTGTTCTTTCCGCGCTCCGAGCTCGCCGACATCGGCACGGGCGCTGTGGAATTGCGGCTCGTGGGCGGCCGGCTCGCCAAGCGCAACATGTCGATCCTGCACGAGCGCTATGCGCCGAACGCCGATACTGGCGAGGAGATGCTTGCGCACGCGGGTGAGGAGGGCGGCGTGATCGTCAAGGGCAAGATCGAGCTCTCGGTCGGCGGGGAGTCGCGGGTCCTCTGCGCGGGCGACGCCTATTACTTCAAGAGCTCGATTCCGCATCGATTCCGCAACCCGAGCCGCGAGGAGTGCGAGATCGTGAGCGCGAGCTCGCCGCCCACGTTCTAGCACTCGATCGGGTAGCATACGGACTCATGAGCAAGATAACCGTCGCCGCCACGCAAATGGCGTGCAGTTGGGATCGCGACGCCAACATGGCGCGCGCCGAGAGGCTGATCCGCGAGGCGGCGCGGCGCGGCGCCAACGTGGTCCTGATCCAGGAGCTGTTCGAGACTCCATACTTTTGCAAGGATCACGCCGCGCGCTACTTCGATC
>JBEKVP010000262.1:0-4342 GCA_049513935.1 Steroidobacteraceae bacterium | reverse complement strand
CTCCACCAACTCTATAAAGGGCCGGTAGACGACTTCCGGCCTTTTCACTTAACGCCTCGGTAGCTCAGTGGATAGAGCGAGTGCCTCCTAAGCGCTAGGTCGCCGGTTCGATTCCGGCCCGGGGCAATCCCCTGTCAGAACTCCAGAGACACGAATCGCCAAGGTTGTCGGACTTTGGCCGCGGCCATTGCGCGGTAGTCTCCGCCAATCACAAAGCGGAGGAGTTCCCATGACAACTACTCGAAGCCTCTTGAGAGGGGCATTGATCAAAGGCAGTTTCTTGCTGGGTCTTTTCGCAATCGCCTCGGGCTGCGTGGTCGAGCCGCGCGAGGGCTATTGGGACCACGATCATCACCGCTGGTACCACGAGCACGCATGGGTTGATTGCGGGCCCGGGGACGCGCACTGCCGCTAACCGCCTCGCGTTCCTCGCCATGATGGCGCACCGCCGCGCTCCCGATTAGAGTACGCTTGAACTCACGGGAGCGTCTGGCGGGGATCGTCCGACGGGGTCGTTTCGGGAGCGGGGAATGCGCTTGTTCGCGATCGAGCCGGAGAGCGCGGCGTGAGCCTTGCAGACGAATTCGATCTGCGCAGGCTCCCGGCGGACTTCTACGATAACCCCTTTCCTTATTACGCGGCGCTCCAGGCGGAGTCGCCCGTCCGGCGACTGGCGGACGGATCGCTCTTCGTGACCCGCTACGCCGAAGCGGAATTCGTCTACAAGCATCCGAAGATTTTCAGCTCCGACAAGAAGCGCGAATTCGGCGAGAAATTCGGCGCGACCCCGCTGTTCGAGCATCACACGACGAGTCTGGTGTTCAACGATCCTCCGCTGCACACGCGTGTGCGCAAGCTCATCAACGGCTCGCTGACGCCCCGCGCCGTTGCGCAGATCCAACCCGACCTCGAGAGGCTGGTGGATTCCTTGGTCGATGCGATGGCGGCGAAGGGGTCGGCGGATCTCATCGAGGATTTCGCGGCCGCGATACCGATCGAGGTGATCGGCAACCTCCTCGGCGTGCCGCGCACCGAGAGGGCGGCGCTGCGCGGCTGGTCGCTCGCCATCCTGGGCGCGCTCGAGCCGAGCCTGAGCGCGGAAGCCGCGGCGCGCGGCAATCGCGCGGTGCGCGAATTCGAGGCCTATCTCGACGTTCTCATCGAGCGCCGCCGCAAGGGGGGCGACGCGGCCCTAGATCTCATCACGAAACTTTTGCAAGGCGAGGTGGACGGCCAGCGCTTGAATCGGGCGGAGCTCGTGCAGAACTGCATTTTTCTCTTGAACGCGGGGCATGAGACCACGACCAACTTGATCGGCAATGCGCTGGTCGCGCTCGTTCTGCATCCCGCCGAGCGCGAGCGGCTGATCGCGGAGCCGGCCTTGATCAAGACGGCGGTCGAGGAGTTCCTGCGCTTCGAGAGTCCCAATCAGCTCGGCAACCGCATCACAGCCGAGCCGGCCGAGCTCGGCGGCATCGAGCTTGCGCCCGGAACACAGATCACGCTGTGCATCGGCGCTGCGAATCGCGACCCGGCCGTGTTCGCCGAGCCCCACGAGCTCGACATCGCACGCGCTCCGAACCGGCATCTGGCCTTCGGCAGCGGCATCCATCAGTGCGCCGGAGTCGGCGTCGCGCGGCTCGAGGCGGCCATCGCGATCAGCCGCTTCCTGGGGCGCTTTCCCCGCTATGCGCTGTGCGCTGCACCGACGCGCGGCGGTAGGGCCCGCTTTCGCGGCTTTTTGCGCGTACCCTGCAGGCTCGCCTGAACGAGGGATCGCCCCATGGCCGCTGAACAGTTTATCCTCGTGAGGCGACTGGGGAGGTCTCTTGCGTCATCTCATCGTGCTGCTCGCCGTCTCGGCCGCGCTCGGCGCTTGCGGGGGGCTCGAGCTCAATCCGCTCGTCAACGAGCGGCGCACCGTGCGCCTCGAGCGGGATCCCTCGAAAACCCTTACCGTCGTGCACGATCTCGTCTGGGACGACAAGTCGCATGCGACCCACGAGCTGCGCCTGCCGGCCGGCATCTATGCGCTCGAGGGGGAAGATGACGATTACTGGTACATGCGCTCGAGCGTGCCGCTCGAGCTGCGCGAATTCAAGCAAGACGGCAAGCAGGAGAGCCGCAACCTGCGCGGGGGTCTCGCCGTCGGCAAGTATTCGTTCCGGCCGGTACCGGCGGCCGCCTACATCGACGGCGAGGGCGCGAGCCGGGTCATCATCTGGAAGCTGGGCAAGGACTTCCTGGGACGTGAAGGCAAGGACTGGCGCAAGTCGTTCTGAGCGGGGATCGCCGCTGCGATTCTTGCACCGCTGCCGTCCCGTGCGCTGAAGGCCCTCGGCCCTGTAAACTGGCCGCGGATGCGTGTGCTCGTCGTCGAAGATGACCGGATGATCGCCAAGGGCCTCCACACGGCGCTGCGGCAGGACGGCTACGCGGTCGACGGGGTGCGCGACGGGCGCAGCGCCTCGGAGGCGCTGCGCGGCTCGAAGTTCGACCTGGTCCTGCTCGACCTCGGCCTGCCCGAGCGCGACGGGCTCGAGGTGCTGCGTGATTTACGCCGCCGCGGCGACGCGACGCCGGTCATCATCGTCACCGCGCGCGACGACATCGAGACCCGCATCGAGGGACTCGACGCGGGCGCCGACGACTACATCGTCAAGCCGTTCGATCTCGACGAGGTGGCCGCGCGCATGCGCTCGGTTCTGCGCCGCGCAGCGGGGCGCGGCGATCCTTGCATCCGCCATCGCGGCATCACCTTGAACCCGGTGTCGCATTCGGTGGAGCGCGACGGCGAGCCCGTGGTCCTTTCAGCTCATGAGTTTGCCGTGCTCGAGGCGCTGCTGCAGCGGCCCGGTGCGGTGCTCTCGCGCGCGCAGCTCGAGGACCGGCTCTACGGCTGGGGTGACTCGGTCGAAAGCAACGCCATCGAGGTGTACGTGCACGGCCTGCGGCGCAAGCTCGGGAGCGATGCCATCCGCACGCTCCGGGGCGTCGGCTACTTCGTACCGAAAGACTGATGATCTCCATCCGAGCGAGGCTCCTGATCGCATTGCTCGCCCTGGTCGCGGGCACCTCCTTGCTGGCGGGCACGCTCACGTACCGGCGCGTGCTCGCAGAGACTTCCACGCTGTTCGATTATCAGTTGCGGCAGATGGCGCTCTCGCTGCGCAGCCAGATCCCGATGGCGCCGCGTCTGGAGCTGCCTCCCGATCAGGCGGGAGCGGATTTCGTCATCCAGATCTGGGATCTGTATGGCGCGCGCGTGTATTTCTCCAGACCAGGGTTGCCGCTCATCAATGCGACCACGCTCGGGTACGCCGATGTCGATGCCGGCGGTCTCAAGTGGCGCACCTACGGGCTGCAGACGCTCGACGGGGTGATCCAGATCGCGCAGCCGGTGCGAGTTCGCGAGGTGCTCGCGCGCGGCGCCGCGCTGCGCGTCGTGATACCCCTGCTGCTGCTGCTGCCGCTGCTCGGCGCCGCGATTGCGGGCGTGGTCGGCAACGGGTTGCGGCCGCTGCGCCGCCTCGCGGTGGAAGTCCAGCGCCGCAACGCGGATAGCCTGACGCCGATCGCCGCCGAGCAGCTGCCGCAGGAAGTCGCGCCGCTCGTGAACGAGCTCAACCGGCTGCTTGCACGCCTGCATGCGGCCTTTCAGGCGCAGCGCGCGTTCGTCGCCGATGCGGCGCATGAGCTGCGCTCGCCCTTGACCGCGGTTCGCCTGCAGCTGCAGCTCCTCGACCGGGCGCCGGACGAGGCTGCGCGGACCGAGGCCCGCGCGAATCTCGGTGCCGCAGTCGAGCGCGCCATTCACTTGGTGGAGCAGCTGCTCACCCTGGCACGCAACGAGCCACGAGCGGTCACCGGAGAGCTCGCGGCGATTGCGCTCGACCAGGCGGCCGCGGACGGCATCGCAGACACCCATGCATTCGCGCTCGACCGGCACATCGATCTCGCACTCGAGGCCGAGCCGGTCACGGTACGGGGCGACCGCGAGGCCCTGCGCACGCTGGTGAGGAACCTGGTTGACAACGCGGTGCGCTATACGCCCCCCGGCGGCCGCGTGCGGGTGAGCACCCGCGAGGGCGCGGGCGGCCCGGTGCTCGAGGTTTCCGATTCCGGGCCCGGCATTCCCCCGGCCGATCGCGAGCGCGTTTTCGATCGTTTTTATCGCCGCAGCGGCGCGCCGTCCGACGGCAGCGGCTTGGGACTTGCCATCGTCAAGGCCATTGCCGACCGGCACGGGGCCGAGGTCAGCCTCGATGAGGCCCCGGAGGGAGGCCTCAGGGTGAGCGTGCGCCTTCCTCGCCGCCCTTAAGGTTCGCTTAAGGAGGCGGGC
>JBEKVP010000261.1:0-4346 GCA_049513935.1 Steroidobacteraceae bacterium | reverse complement strand
CCTTCAACAACCAGTACATCGGACCGGTGGGCCCGCTGGTGCTCTCCGGCGAGATCGTTCCCGGCGACTACGCGAAGCTGCTGGCGAGAATTGCCGAGGACCCCGATCGGTTCCTCGACCGCAACAAGCTCATCCTGGCTTCGAGTGACGGCAACGTCACCGAGGCGATCAGGATCGGGAGGCTCCTCCGGTCGCTCTACACCGGGGTCAGCGTCGGGCCGCTCACCGGCCGCTGCGTGGGCGCCTGTTTCCTCATCTATGCCGCCGCGAGCGAGCGCGGCACGGACGGCGAAAATCTGCTCGGCATCCATCGCGTCGGGCTGGCCGAATCCGAGTGGGTGTCGAAGCCCACCTCCGAGGCGGCGCTCCTCGAGGACAGCCTGCAGACGCCGGCGCGCGATTTTCTGGTGGAAAACGAAGTGCCGAGCGATCTCATCGAGGAGCTGTTCAAGCATCTACCCACGGACGTCTACTGGCTCACCGAGCATGACGAGCAGATGCTCGGTGCCAAGTCGCCGTCGTTCCAGAAATTTCTCGCGAAGAATTGCGCGTGGGACGATACGCTCGAGAAGGCGGTGTATAGGGGCGAGCGGCTCGAGGAGATGAAAGCGCTGTCGGTTTGCCGTACGCGGGTCACGCTGCCCGCGGCACGCAAAGCGTTGGCGCAAGCACTCAAGGAGAAGGCGCTCGATGAAAAAGCGGCGCCGCCGAAGTGACGCCCGGGCACGAGCGCGGAACGAGCTCTCGCGGGGATACTGAGGCAGGTTCCTAGTCGAAGATCGCCCGCGGAAAATAGAACGACACCGTCCAGTTCGGCAAATCGACGATCTCGCTGATGCGAAGGTCTCCGCACACGCTGCAAAGCATGTAGGCCTCGACCGCCGGCATGCCGTGGCGGAGGGTCAAAAGATCGACCATCCCGCGCACCGCCGCCCGCGCGGCCTGCATGAGATCGGGACCGATTCCCGTCGTCGCCTCGTAACCTTTCTCATCGAGATGCCGCGACACCGGTCCGGGCGTGCGGAAGCGCGGGAAGCTGAGCGGAGTCTGCTCGATCAACTCGAATTTCAGCGCGACGCGCATCGGGCTCTCGATGGCAGTTCCGCACACTTCGCCGTCTCCTTGAGCCGCATGCGTGTCGCCCACGGAAAATAGCGCTCCCGCGACCTCGACCGGCAGATACAGCTCGGTGCCCTGCGCGATGTCGCGCACGTCCATGTTGCCGCCCACCCGGCGCGGCGGAACGATGCTGTGCAGTCCGGGTTCAGCCGGCGCCAAGCCGATGGTGCCGGTAAACGGTTTCAAGGGGACCTTGCCCCAGCGGCCGAACATGGCCGGCGCGAGTGTCTTCGCGTCGTATTTCCACAGGTGCAGAGCCGGCTCCTTGAACTCGTCCGCGAGCAAGCCGAAACCCGGAATATTGGCGGTCCATCCCCAGCCCGAAGGCTCGAAGGACAGGAGCGTCACCTTGAGGATGTCGCCGGGACGCGCGCCCTCGATGAACACCGGACCGGAGACGGGATTGATTTTCGAGAAATCCAGCCGGCCGACGTCGGCGACCGACGAAGCCGGGGAGAGCTGCTTTGCCGAGGAGTCGGCGACCTCGAACTCGAGGGTCTCGCCCGGGGCGATGCGCGCCACCGCCTGCAGGCTGTTGTCCCAGCCGAAATGACTCTGATGAATGGTGTGCCGGTGTGCCATGGATGGGTCTCACAGGTTTGCAGGCGGGACGATGCCGCGCCGCTCGACCCGCATTGTACTCAACTCGCCTCGCCCGGGAACTCATGTCTCTCCCGAAAGTTCATGGTTCGGCGGGCAAAGCATCTCTCGGCCGCGGCGGGATATCCTGCGTTAAGCTGCGTGGCCATGAATCGGCCTCCCGGGAGTTCCATGTCGCTTGAAGCCTTCGGCTATCGCGAGCAATTGCGCCGCGCGCTCACCACCAAGGACCTCGTCATCTACGGCATGATTTTCATGCTGCCCATCGCACCCTACCAGGTGTACGGATTCGTGTGGCAGGAGGCTAGGGGCATGGTGCCGCTCGCGTACCTCCTCGGACTCGTCGGCATGGTCTTCACCGCGCTCTCCTATGCGGCGATGTCGCGTGCATTCCCGCTCGCAGGGTCGGTCTACACCTACGCGCAGCGCGGTCTGCACGAGATCGCCGGTTTTTTCTCGGGCTGGCTCATCTTGCTCGACTACATTCTGGTGCCGTCGCTCTTGTATCTGTTCAGCGCGGCCGCGCTGCGGCCGCTCCTGCCCGGTGTGCCCAAGTGGATCTGGCTCGCAGGCTTCATCTCGTTCAACGCCGTGGTCAATCTGATCGGCATCGAGCTCACGGCCCGCGTCAACCGCTACATGCTGATCATGGAGCTGGCGGCGCTCGCGCTGTTCCTCGTTCTGGGCGGTCTGGCGCTTCATCGCGGGCTGGGGGCGGGAGCGCTCACGCTCGCGCCGATCTACGATCCGCGGGTGTTCTCCTGGTCGATGGTGGGCGGCGCCGCCTCGATTGCCGTTCTGTCTTTTCTCGGGTTCGACGGGATCTCGACTCTCTCGGAGGAGAATCGCGGCCGCGCGGGCGACATCGGCCGGGCGACGGTCCTCGCGCTCCTCCTGGTGGGCGCCCTGTTCATGCTGCAGACCTGGATTGCGACGGACCTGGCGCAGGGCATGCGATTCTCCTCGCCCGAGACGGCGTTCTACGAGATCGCGGAGCGTGCGGGCGGAGCGTGGCTCAAGCTCACCACCATCATCGTGCTGGTGATCGCCTCCGCCATCGGCAACGCGATGGCGGCGCAGTCGGCGGTGGCGCGCATCCTGTTCGCGATGGCGCGCGACGGCAAGCTGCCGGCCGTGCTCGCGAAGGTTCATCCGCGCTTCATGACTCCGTACGTGAGCACGCTCGCCGTCGCAGCGATCTCGCTGCTCGTGGGCTTGTTCTTCGAGGACCGGCTCGACGATCTCACGCGGGTGGTCAACTTCGGCGCGCTCTCGGGCTTCGTCATCCTGCACGTGTCGGTGATCAATCATTATCTCGTCAGGGAGCGCAGCGGCGATTGGCTGCGGCACCTCATCTTTCCGCTGGTGGGGCTCTGCATCATCCTCTACGTGCTCTTCGAGATGGATCGGGCCGCCAAGCGCCTCGGCGCTTGCTGGATCGCGATCGGGATCGTTTATTATCTCGCTCTGGCGTGGAAGCGACGATTCGACCGGAATTCGTCCCGGAGGTACGCGTGATCTATTTGCTCGGCGAGAGGAAGATCGAGACGGTCGGCGACGACTACTACGTCGCGCCCGACGCGTCCGTGATCGGCAGCGTGCGGTTCGGGATCGGCGCCAGCGTTTGGTTCAATTGCGTGCTGCGCGGGGATAGCGACTGGATCGAGCTGGGCGAGGGCACCAACATCCAGGACGGCAGCATCGTTCATACGGACGAGGGCGAGCCCACGAGCTTGGGCAAACACGTCTCGGTCGGACATCGGGCGCTGCTCCACAGCTGCACTATCGGCGACAGCACGCTCATCGCGAACGGCGCCATGATTCTTGATCGCGCCCGGATCGGACGGCATTGCCTGATCGCGGCCGGCGCGCTCGTGCCGCCGGACAAGGTCATCCCCGACGGCTCCGTCGTCATGGGGATGCCGGGAAAGATCGTGCGCCAGGTCGACGATGCAGATATCGCCATGATCGAGTACATCTCGCGCCATTACCGGGAGCGCATTCAGCTCTACAAGCGCGACCTCGCGCTCGATCCGCGCAGCGCCGCGACTTAATTTGTTGCCGGCTCGATCAAATCCGGGCCGTCGTTGGCCGGCTTGTTGACGCGAGTGCTGACCGGCCACGCCATCATGTGCTCGTCAGGATAGGGCTTCAAGGCGGCCCACGCCTCCTCAGCCGATCCCGTGAGCCAGGCTTCGCGATCCTCCTTGGCGAGCACGGCCGGCATTCGATGCTGTGTGTTGTGGATCTCGCGGAGGAGCCGGTTGGCGGGCATCGTGATGTGCACGCAGGACTCGATCCAGTTTCCCTCCGCGGCCCTCGAGGAATCCCACAGCTGATCGTTCAGGTGAATGTAGTACGGCACGCGCGTCTTGCCGTCGGCCTGCGTCTGCCACTCGTAGAAGCCCCGAGCGGGGACCAGGCAGCGCTGTCCGCGGCTCCACGGACCGCGGTAAGACGCCGCGCTCTGCACGGTCTCGATGCGCGCGTTGATGGTGGAATACTTGGGCGGGATGCCTGCGGCGAAATACGGAATCAGGCCCCAGCGCAAGCGGATCCCCTGGCGCACGCCTTTGCGCACCCGGATGACGGGGACCTCCTGCGTCGGCGCCACGTTGAAGCTCGGC
>JBEKVP010000260.1:0-4360 GCA_049513935.1 Steroidobacteraceae bacterium | reverse complement strand
CCGGCACGTAGCGCACAAAGTAGCCTACGCGACGCGCTGCTTGCGCGCGCGCTCCGGGTCATCGACGAGCGCGACGCCCCGGCCTCCCAGCACTTTCGCGAGCTCGCCGGCGCCGAGCTCGACGTCGATCTCCCAGCTGCCGTCCTCGCACTGGCGCTCGGCGCGGACCGCATCGCGCCGGTAAAGATCCGAGCGAATCGCGGCGGCCGGCAACTCGACATGCAGCGTGCGCCGCAATTGATGCGGCCGAACCGCCTCGCCGACTCCTTCGCGCAACGCATCGAGCCCCGCGCCGCTCGCTGCCGAGACCCAGGCTTGCTGAGGCACCCCGTCGGGCCCCGCGAGCACCCGCGCGCGCTCGGAGCCGACCAGGTCGATCTTGTTAAATACGGTGAGCTCGCGGATATCTCCGGCACCGATGCCGGTCAGCACCTCGCGCACTTGGGCGATGCGCTCGTTGCGCAACGGATCGCTCGCGTCCACCACGTGCAGCAACAGGTCCGCATCGCGCGCCTCCTGCAACGTCGAACGGAACGCCGCGATCAGCTCGTGCGGCAAGGCGCGCACGAATCCGACCGTATCCGCAAGCACTACCTCGCCCGCGCGCTCGAGCTTGATCCGCCGCACGGTGGGATCGAGGGTCGCGAACAATTGGTCGGCCACGTAGGTATCGCTGCCCGTCAAGGCGTTGAACAGGGTCGACTTGCCGGCGTTGGTGTAGCCGACCAGGGCAACCGTGGGAACCGGGACCTCGCGCCGTACGTGTCGGCCGGTCTCGCGCTGTCGCGCGAGCTTCTCGAGGCGGCCGCGCAAGGTGCGGATGCGCTTCGCGATGAGGCGCCGGTCGGTCTCCAGCTGGGTCTCGCCCGGGCCCCTGAGGCCGATACCGCCCTTTTGCCGCTCGAGGTGGGTCCAGCCGCGCACCAGCCGTGTCGACAGATGCGACAGCTGTGCGAGCTCGACTTGCAGCTTGCCCTCGAAGCTGCGCGCACGCTGCGCAAAAATGTCCAGAATCAAACCGTTGCGGTCCAAAACTCGACAATTGGTCAGTTTTTCGAGGTTGCGCTCCTGGCTCGGGCTCAAGGTTTGGTCCACGAGCACGAGCTCCGCGCCGAGCTCCGCGGCGCGGGCGCTGATCTCCTCCGCCTTGCCCGCGCCCACGAAGTACTTCGGATCGGGCCGGGCGCGGTTCGCGAGCACGGTACCCACCGGCAGCGCGCCCGCCGAAGCGGCCAGCGCCTTGAATTCAGCCGTATCGTTGGGATCGACGGGGTGTCCTATCCCCACGTCGACCAGTATCGCGCGCTCTCCACCCTTCGGGCGTTCAAACAACGTGAGAGCGCCTACTACTCACTCGACCATTGCTCATTCGACAATGGCCGGTTCCGTTACTTCGCCGTCCTCGCCGGTCGGCAGCCGCACGTTGCGTGCCGGAACCACGGTCGAAATGGCGTGCTTGTAGACCATCTGGCTCACGCTGTTCCGGAGCAATACGACGAATTGATCGAACGAATCGATTTGTCCTTGCAGCTTGATGCCGTTCACAAGATAAATTGAGACGGGCACGCGCTCTTTGCGCAGGGCGTTCAGAAATGGATCCTGCAGAGACTGGCCACGGGCCATGGGAGAGCTCCTTGTTTTTTGTGTCGTTAACATTGCCTTGTCACTTCCATGCTCCAGGCAAATACCAATTGAATGCTAGCACAGAGGCACCGAGACACGCTAAGCCCCTGATCGCTCGGCGAATCCGCCCTTTGACAGTGCATCGACCAACATCGATGCAGCATTCGGATGCGTGGAGTCGAACCAGGCAGCGCTTTGCCGCCGACGCAGCCAGGTCAACTGCCTCTTCGCCAGTTGCCGCGTTGCCGCAACAGCTTGTTGTTTAGCCTCGTCCAGACGGTATTCTCCCGCTAAAAACTTCCATGCCTGGCGGTATCCGACCGCACGCATCGACGGATGTTCCGCAGAGAGATCGGTTCTTTGTTTGAGCGCGCGGACCTCGTCCATGAAGCCCGCGGCGATCATGGCCCCGAAGCGCGCCTCGATGCGCGCGTGCAGCCGCTGCCGATCGAGCGGCGCCACGGCGAATTCCAGCACTTTCGCACCCGAAAGCGCCGGACCACGGTTTTGTTGCAAACGTGTAATCGGCTCGCCGGTCACGCGGTACACCTCGAGAGCGCGCTGAATGCGTTGCGGGTCGTTGACGTGGATGCGCGCCGCGGCGGCCGGGTCGACGCGCGCGAGCTCCTCATGAACCGCGGCCCATCCCGAGGCCGCCGCCTGCGCATCGATCTGGGTGCGAACCCGCAAATCCGCCTCGGGCAGTCGCGCAATGCCGGTGGTGAGCGCGTGGAAATAGAGCATCGTCCCGCCAACCAGGAGCGGCTGCCGGCCACGCCGCCAGACCGCCTCCATGGCCTCGCCCGCGTCGCGCACGAATTCGCCGGCGGAGTAGCTCATCGCCGGATCGCGAATATCGATGAGATGGTGGGGAATCGCGCGCCGGGTCGCGAGGTCCGGCTTGGCGGTGCCGATGTCCATCCCGCGGTAGACCTGAGCGGAATCGACGCTGATGATCTCCATCGAAAATCGGCTCGCGAGATCGAGCGCGAGCTCCGACTTGCCCGCGCCGGTCGGCCCCATGAGAAGGACCGCGCAGCGCTGCGCGAGGGGTTCGTGCGGCCCGCCCATCAGCGTCCGCGCATGAACAGCCGGTCGAGATCCGCGAGCGACAGGCGCACCCAGGTCGGACGCCCGTGGTTGCACTGGTCGGCCCGGTCGGTGTGCTCCATCTCGCGCAGCAATGCATTCATCTCCGCAAGGGTGAGGTTGCGTTGCGCCCGCACCGCCGCGTGGCAAGCCGCGCTACCGAGCAAATGGTTGATCGACTCCTCGACCCGCCGCGACTGCCCGGTCTCCAAGAGATCCGAGAGCACGTCGCGGACCACGCCGGCGGGATCGCGCCCCGCGAGCAAGCTCGGCACCCCCCTCATCGCCAGCTGATCCGGCGCGAGCCGCGTGAGCGTGAAGCCGAGCGCCGCGAATTCCCCGGCGTGCAGCTCCGCCGCTTCGGCTTGCGCGGGTGAGACGCTCAGGACCTCCGGCACGAGCAGTTGCTGCTCGGCGGTCTCGCCGGCGAGCAGCTTTTTCATGCGCTCGTACATAACGCGTTCGTGCGCGGCGTGCATGTCGACCAGCACCACGCCCTCCGCTGTCTGCGCCAGGATGTAGACGCCGTGAAGCTGCGCAATCGCGAACCCCAGCGGGAATTCCCGCTCCTCGCGCAGCTCGTCGCGCACCGCGAGGCCGTGCCGGAGGTTCGTCTCGTAGGCGGCGGCGCCGTGGTTCAGAGACCGCTCGGACAGTACGAATCGCTCCTGCCTCGGCGGCACCGATTCCGCGGCGCGGGCGGCGGCGGTGAACCAGTCGAGCGGCGCACTGCCCGGAGAGTCGCCTGTCGGCCGCGTGGCGGCGAGCGCCCGCTCGAGCGTGCGGAACATGAATTCGTGAACGCCGCGCGACTCGCGGAAGCGCACCTCGAGCTTCTGCGGATGGGCATTGACGTCCACCAGCGTGGGATCCATGTCGAGGTAGAGCACGTAGGCGCCGAAGCGCCCGTTGAAGAGCACGTCCTGATAGGCGAGCCGGGCCGCGCCGGCGATCACCCGGTCGCGCACGTAGCGCCCGTTGAGGAAAGCGAATTGCAAGTCCGACTGGCTGCGAGAGAAAGTCGGCAATGCGATCCATCCGGACAAGTGCAGGCTCTCGATATCGTGGCTGAGCTCGATCACGTGGGCGGCGAAATCCTCGCCGCAGAGCTTCGCCACGCGTGCGAGCCGCTCGAGCTGCGAGGAGGCGGGCGGCAGCGTCCACACCGTCCTGCCGTTGCTGACCAGCGTGAAGCCGACGCCGAAGCGCGACAGCGCGAGCCGCTCGAGCATGCGCAGGACGTGTTGATACTCGGTCCCCTCCGAGCGCAGGAATTTGCGCCGCGCGGGCACGTTGAAGAAGAGATCGCGGACCTCGACGCTGGTCCCCGGCGGATGCGAGGCGGGCGCGGGGGTGCTCACCGTGCCCTCGCGCGCTTCGACCGTCCAGGCGTGATCGGCGCCGGCCGATCGGGAGGTGAGCGACAAGCGAGAGACCGACGCGATGCTCGGTAGCGCCTCGCCGCGAAAGCCGAGTGTGGCCACCCGCTCGAGATCGGCGAGCGAGGCAATCTTGCTGGTTGCATGCCTCGCGAGCGCCAGACCGATCTCGTGCGGCGCGATGCCGATTCCGTCGTCGCGCACGCGGATGAGTCCGCAACCGCCGCGCTCGAGCTCCACCTCGATGCGCCGCGCGCCCGCATCGAGCG
>JBEKVP010000259.1:0-4363 GCA_049513935.1 Steroidobacteraceae bacterium | reverse complement strand
GGTTAGCGAGTGCCGATTCCACCCCCTTCAGTGCACCCGGGCGGACAGTCGCCAGGAGAATCAAGTGTGGGTATGAGAACGTTCGGCTCGCATTGATTTCCCTAGAGAGAAAAGGGTTAATCACAGCCGTCCGAGGGTCTGCACGCCACACCGCAACGCTATACATTGTTGCCCCTGAGGCGAGTGCAAGCCCACGGGACGTTGCCCCTGAGGCGAGTGCAAGCCCACGGGACGTTGCCCCTGAGGCGAGTGCAAGCCCACGGGACGTTGCCCCTGAGGCGAGTGCAAGCACACCGGACCTTGGTCCCGCCTCAGGATCAAGCACACCGGACCTTGCCCCTGAGGCGAGTGCAAGCGCCCTGATTCCCGATCACGGCGCCCCCGGCGATGTCGATTCGTCTAGGATGTTGGCCAGGATTCGCGCGCGCGCATCAGATTTAGATTTAGATTTAGATCAGATTGATAAATCAATCAATCTGCTGAAGGCAAAACCGGAGAACTTCGGCCCCGCGCATCTCGCCTGGGCCAGCGATCTGATCGAGGGCTACCTCTCCACACCGCATCTCTGCAAGTTCAAGCCGCAAGGAAAACCGCCGCTCGAAGAAGTGGCTCACTTTCTGGCGTGCGGGTCCATGCAGGATCTGAAGCAAGTCCTCTACGACCTACGCACGGAGCAACGCGAGGCAAGCTCGTATGGCTGGTTTGTGACCGTCGCCGCAAACCGGCTGCTGAAGATCCCCGCACGCGGCCTGAAAGCGGTCCGCGCGGAGCTGCACGCCTTCGCCGGCGGCAAACAGAAGAGCCGTGCCGCGACCGCTGGAAGTGAACCCGGAGACTTCCAATCCGAAATTCAAAGAAAACTGAAAAGTGTGAAGAGGGTTTCATGACCACCCAACAGTTCACCCCCGCGGAACTCGACGCGGCCATCGTGCGCATTTTCCGGGAATCCAGCTTCGAGGGGCTGAGCGCGATCAGCAAAGCGGTGATCAAGAGCGAACTGCTTAGCTCGCTGCTGATAGACCTCGAATCGGACCGGTGTCAGATCGCCGCGATCGCCGTCCCGTTCGCCTGCGCCGTCGGCATCCAAATCGGCCTCAGGATCGCGCAGGAGCGTTCGAGGGGTCTCGACACCCCGGCGGTGGTCCAATGAACGCGCCTATGCCCCTCAGAGCTCGAATCCTGGCCATTCTGGAAGACGCGTCGGACGCCAGAATCCCGGTCGAGGCCTCGATGCCGGATTCCCTCATCGCCATCGCGGGGGAGCGCTTTCCTGAGGACGAGGTATTGCACGTGATCCGGGCGTGGGCGTATGAAGTGCCGATGGAGAAGCTCACGCCATCGGGGTTCAAGTCCTGGCTGATAGACAAGGGGGAGGAATGATGAGTATGGCAACACCAACGGAAGTGCTGAGCGAAGGGCAGGCGCGGGCTCTGGACGCGCGCGGCGAGGACTGGCTCACCAAGCAGCAAGCCGCGGATTACCTGGGAGTCTCGACGCGCACAATCCAGACCATGTGCGCGGAGGGGAAGCTCCGCAAACTCGAGCGGCAGAGCGCGGAAGGCCGGGTGACGATCATCAGCCGCGGGGATGTGGAGCGCGAGAAGCGCAGCCGCGAGCCGTCGCAGTCGATGATCCTGCCGCCGCCCATCCCGGCCGAGGCGGCCGAGGGCCTCGCGCAGAAAGTGCCGGCCCTGGTCGACGTCATCGCGGCGGCGATCCGGCCGGCGGCGCCGCCCATGAATTACACGCTCGACCAGGCGGCGAAAGCGAGCGGGCTCCCGCGCCGGCTGCTGGTGCACGCGATCAAGAGCGGGCGGCTGCGGGCCCACCGCTGGAGCAAAGCGTACTTCGTGCACCGCGAGGACCTGGAGGCGTTCCGGCCCGAGGTCGGGGAGTCGCTGGGATGACGCGCGACGAGCACTTGGCGTGGGCGAAGGCGGACGCGCTGAAGCACCTGGAGCACGGTCCGAACTACAACGTGGCGAACGCGGTGACGACGATGTTGTGCGATCTGGATAAACACGAGGAGCTTCGGGGAATCGCCGAAAAAATGGGTACCTTCGGTTTTCTGATCGCGTCGAGAAGTGAGACAGATGCGCGTCGATTTATCGAGGGATTCCGATGACCCGCCAGACACACACGCCGAAGTGGGCGGCGGGAATGGAAAAGCTCACCACTGGATTTTATCGGGACGGCGAGGGCAACTGGCACGTGAGCGAGGAGGAAATCTGCGAAGCGGCTGGCATCCCGTACACCGAGGAGACCAGCGCGATCTTGGAGCGGATTGTGAGGAAGAAAACGCAGGAAGTGTGGCCAGCCACCGAGGTGAGAGCCGTGAAACACGGAGGACCCCGGCCATGGACCCGCTACCGCGTCCATCGCAACTCGCGCGAGGACACGCCCGGCAATTTCCACGTCGCCGGCGAGAACAAGCGCACCGGCTACTACGAGCCCGAGGCCCATGCCATCAAGCGCGGCACCTGGAAGCTGAAGAGGCATGCCCAGGCCGAGGCGGACCGCCTCAACGGCATCGTGCGCAGCCTGTCGGACCACCAGGCCGAGCGGCACCGCCCGATCACCCGGGACGTGGCCGCGGCGGTGCTGCACAGGGCCTTCCCCGCGCGCTGCGGCCACTGCGGCGAGCTGCTCTCCGCGCGGGACGCCTTGCAGCACATTTGTCCCAGGATCGTGCCCCATGAAGAAGGGGATGAAAAAGCGCTTCCAGGCGCTTCCATGACCTATGGAAAACACCAATAGACCCCTGGTTTGGGGCTTCGATACACCGCACCCGGTGGGCTCGATCTGTGGCCGCGGCTGTATCCACTGTGGCAGGCCTATTTTGTCTTATAACCAGTACGGCGAAATAATTCCACTCGAGTCGATGCCTGCGCTCCTCATCACCGGGATTGCGACCCGTGAAGACTGGCGGGAGAGTAATATCGCGCGCGGCGGCGGCGGGTTCCGGCTGCAGTCTTATTACTACTTCGTCTCGACGGACTGATCCCTATGCCGATCCGGCCTGAGCTTAGAAAGTTCTACAATGCCGCCTGGCGCAAGCGGCGGATCGCGCTCATCGCCGCGCTCGGCAACCGCTGCGTGCGGTGCGGCCTGGCGCATCCGCGCATCAACGTGGCCCACACCACCCACAACCCCAGGAGCGGCCTGGTGGCGTTGATGTGTCCCTCTTGCCACGCCACCGTGGACTCGCATCAGCGGTGGGCCATGACGCGCCGCAGCCGCGCGAAGAGAGTGGGCCAGTGGTGGCTGCTTCCGGAAATCGAATGGGCTCCGTACGCGGCGTGGATGAGGCCGCGGGCGGTGGTCAAGGGCGAACAGGGGAGCCTTTTCGAGCTTCGCCCCCCATCCGGGCTATAGCCTTGCGCCGCCGCGCGGGAAGCTGCATGCGCACGGCGGAACGGTAGAGCGGATCAGCCCGCCGGCATACCTTCGCCGTCGACGCGCAGGCGGCCGCGCGGAGCTTCCGCCCCGCGCGGATACAGATCGCGCCGCACACGCACCGGCAGCGCCACATCGCCTTCTGGGCCGGGTCCGCGTGTGAGTAATCGAGCACGGTGAGATCGCCGTAGGTGTGGCCGGTCTCGTCGATCGCGCGGGTCCTCTCTATAAGCTGAGCCTATAGTCCAGGGCCATAGACGGGCCGACCGAGCACCATCATGCGGTCGATGTAGCTCTCGAGCGCCGCGTGCGTGGTACGCCACAGCTTTCCGCGCAGCTGGAACGCCTGGAGCGAGCCATCCTGCATCATACGCGCCGCCGTGCGCTCAGAAACGCCGAGCCGGACGGCGACCTCCTTCGTGCCCATCAGACAGTTCATGGTTTGCCGGCCCCCACAGTAATTATCGGCCAAAGGTGAAAAATATTCCGGCCTAGACCGCATGCTCAATGCGTGGCAAGAGCCTGCTCGATCTGCACCAACCCCGCGTCTGGCAGCATCGACGGCGCCGTCGCCGCCGGCGTCTCCGTCCGAAGCGCCGCGAAGCAATTCGGCGTCTCCCACCAATCCTTACAAAGGCACGTAACTAAGTGCGTTGTCCACCAGTTAGAGGCCGCCGCGCTAGCTAAAAAGACGGAACTAAGTGGCCGATTACTCGCGGAAATCGAAGCACTGCACTCGAAAACACTCCAAATCCTCGCTTTAACGATGCCGATGCCGGAGCAACCGGTGGCCGAAACGGGGCAAAGAGCGCCGATCGGGTGGCAGTCCCCGCACGACGCGCTGCGCGCGCTGGCCGAGTGCCGCAAGAACCTCACGCTGATCGCGAAGATGACGGGTCAGCTGCAGCCGGAGGCGAAACCCGATTCCGCCGTGGGCTGCACCTGGGAGGAATTCGTCTGCATGTAT
>JBEKVP010000258.1:0-4366 GCA_049513935.1 Steroidobacteraceae bacterium | reverse complement strand
GACAACGCTGCTCGCGCGCCAGCATTATCGCAGCTTCACCGAACGCTTCGCGGGCTTACCGATCCGCATCGCCCAATTGTCGCGGCTCGTCCCGCCCAAGGACGCGAAGCTGATCAAGGAAGAGATCGCCGCGGGCAAGATCGAGATCGTCGTCGGAACGCACGCGCTCCTCGCCAAGGACGTACGTTTCGCGCATCTCGGTCTGGTGATCGTCGACGAGGAGCAGCATTTCGGCGTTGTGCAGAAGGAGCGGCTCAAGCAGCTCAAGGCTGACGTCCACGTGCTGACGCTGACCGCGACCCCGATTCCGCGCACGCTCAACATGGCGATGGGCGGATTACGCGATCTTTCCTTGATCACGACGCCTCCTGCCGAGCGTCTGGCCGTCAAGACTTTCGTCCTCGAGTGGAACGAGACGGTGGTCCGCGAGGCCTTGACGCGCGAGATCCGCCGCGGCGGCCAGATCTATTTCGTGCACAACACCATCGAGACGATCGAGAAGACGGCGCAGGCCGTGCGCGAGCTCGTGCCGGAAGCGAGCGTCTCGGTCGGACACGGACAGATGCGCGAGCGCGAGCTCGAGCAGCTCATGCTCGATTTCTATCACCGGCGGTTCAACGTGCTGGTATGCACGACCATCATCGAGAGCGGTATCGACGTGCCCACCGCGAACACCATCATCATCGACCGCGCCGATCGATTCGGGCTCGCGCAGATCCACCAGCTGCGCGGCCGCGTCGGCCGCTCGCACCACCGCGCCTATGCCTATCTGATCACACCCCCGCGCAAAGCGATGACCGCCGACGCGATCAAGCGCCTGGAGGCGCTCGAATCGCTCGAGGAGCTCGGCGCCGGATTCACGCTCGCCACGCACGATCTCGAGATTCGCGGCGCCGGCGAGCTCTTGGGAGACGAGCAAAGCGGCCAGATTCAGGAGATCGGCTACAACCTGTACATGGAGCTCCTGGAACGGGCAGTGGCCGGACTCAAGTCCGGCAAGCCCGCAGACCTCGAGAAACCGCTCGACGCGGGGCCCGAGGTCGAGCTGCATCTCCCGGCGCTCATTCCGGAGGACTATGTCGCCGACGTGCATCTGCGCCTGGTGCTCTACAAACGGATCGCCGGCGCCGAATCGCGCGATGAGCTCGACGAATTGAAAGTCGAGCTCATCGATCGCTTCGGCCCCTTGCCGCAGTTCGCGCAGTCATTGTTCCGCGCGACGCAAATCAAGCTGCGGGCCGCGCAGCTCGGCATCCGCAAGATCGATGCCGGAGCCGCGGGCGGATACGTGCTGTTCGACGAGCAGAACAAGATCGATGCGAAGCAGGTGCTGAAACTGATCCAGACCCGCCCGAAGGATTACAAGCTCGACGGCCCCCTGAAGCTGCGCTTCACGCATGCGTCGTGCGGAACCGAGGAGAACCTGTTCACACGCGTCGAGATGCTGGTTGAGCTATTGGCCTAGCGAGCCTGTCGGGCCGGGCCCGACAGGCTGCAGCGCCGCTCACGTCCCCCCGAGGAAATCCGCCTTGCCGATCTCGACGCCGTTATGGCGCAGCAATGCGTAGACCACGGTCTCGTGGAAAAAGAAGTTGGGCAGCACGAACCCGGTGAGGTACGAAAGACCCGTGAAATTGAGCGTGCGGGTCGGCAAGGTGATCTCGATTGCGCGGGTCTCGGCACCGTTGAGCCTTTCCGCGGACACGCTCTTCAAGAAATCCAGAGTCTTCGCGATCCGATGCTTGAGATCGGCGAGGTTCACTTCGTTGTCCTCGTGCTTGGGGATCTCGATGCCCGCGAGGCGCGCTGCGGCGCCTTTGGCGGTGTCGCACGCGATCTGGACCTGCTGCTTGAGCGGATGCATATCGGGATACAGGCGCGCTTGCGCGAGCACCACGGGATCGATGTTCTTGTTCGCGGCATGCGCGGCCGCCTTTTCGATGATCGCGGCCAGGTTGGTGAGGCCGCGGATCAGTACCGGAATCGAGACTTCATAGATGTTGAGCGGCATGATCGGCACTCCTTCATAAATTCGCCATGATGCAAGGACATCATTCTAATGGTCCATGCCCAATCTCGTCATCCTACCCGGACTGGACGGCACCGGCGCGCGGTTTACCGATTTCATCCGCGAAATCGCGCCCACCGTCGACACCCACGTAATCCCTTTTCCGACCGATGAGGCGCTCGGCTACGCCGAGCTCGAAACGCTCGTCCGCGCGGCGCTGCCGGCCGACCGGCGCTATGTGCTCCTGGCCGAATCTTTCTCCGGCCCGCTCGCCATCCGCATCGGCGCCGACCCGCCGCGCGGCCTCGCCGGCGTGATCCTGTGCGGCACGTTTGCCAAGAATCCCTTTCCCTGGCTCCGGCGCGTGCGGCCGCTCGCCATGCGCTTGCCGATCAAGTCGCTGCCGCGCTGGCTGCGCGCACCGCTCATGTGGGGATCGGGCAATCCGCGGCGGGCGCCGCCGCGCGAGCAGCGCGCCATCGGCGCCGTCGCGGCGCCGGTCATTCGCCGCCGCATCGGCGAGATTCTGGCGGTCGACGAAACCGCCCGCCTGGCCGCGATCAAGCTGCCGATCCTGGTGCTGACCGCGGCGCGCGACCGGCTTCTGCCGCGCGCCGCCACGCATTTATTGCTTAAGTCCCCGCCCCTCGCGCAATTCGAAGAGATCGACGGACCGCACCTCTTGCTGCAGTCGCGCCCGAGCGAGTGCGCCGTCCCGGTCTTGCGGTTTGTCCGGCGTTGGAATTGAATAAGGTATCTTGCCGCCGAGGTTTTGCCATGTTGCCGGTGTCCGAAGCTTGCGAGCGAAACAAGGAGCCGATTCTCGGCGTGCTGCGCAGCTGCTTCGCCGACCGGGTGGAAGTGCTCGAGATCGGCAGCGGAACGGGCCAGCACGCGGTGTATTTCGCGCGGCACCTGTCGCACCTCACATGGCATCCCACGGAGCAGCTGGGTTACTTACAAGACCTCGCGGCGCGCGTACAGCTCGAGGGAGGCGGCAACCTCCGCGCCCCCACCGTCCTCGACGTGCGCCAGACCATCTGGCCGGTGCGCTCGGTCGATGCGGTGTTCACGGCGAACACCCTGCACATCATGTCGTGGCCCGAGGTCGTCGCGCTCTACCACGGGGTGGGCGGCGTGCTCGCGCCGGGCGGAGTCATGTGCACATACGGCCCCTTCCGCTACGACGGCCGATACACCTCCGAGAGCAATCGTGAGTTCGACAATATGCTGAGGGAGCGGGATCCGGCCTCGGGTCTGCGCGACATCCACGCGATCTCGGAGCTCGCGCGCCAGTACGGCATGAGGCTGACGGCGGATCACGATCTCCCGGCGTTCAACCGCTTGCTGGTCTTCGCCAAGGAGCCGGCGTGAGCTTCCCCTATCGAAGCGCTTTGATCGTCGGCGCCGGCCCCGGCATCAGCGCATCGGTTGCCGCGCGGCTTCGCGCCGCGGGCGTGGAGGTGGGCGTCGCGGCGCGGGGAGTGGACAAGCTGCGCGCGCCGGCCGCCGCGATCGGCGCCCATGCGTTCGCCGTCGACGCGACAAGTGCCGAGTCCGTGAGCGCGTTGTTCGACTCGGCCGCCGCCGTGCTTGGACCGATCGAGATCGTGGTCTACAACGCGGGAGCGCGTATCCGCGGCGCGATTCGCGAGCTCGATCCCGCGGAGGTCGCAAGAGCGCTCGGCGCGAATGCGTTCGGGGGCTTTCTGGTCGCGCAACATGCCGCGAAGCACATGCTGCCTCGAGGACGCGGCGCGATCCTGTTCACCGGCGCCACCGCGAGCGTCAAGGGCTTTGCGGGATCCTCTGCATTCGCCATGGGGAAATTTGCGCTGCGCGGCCTGGCGCAGAGCGCCGCGCGCGAGCTCGGGCCGCAGGGAATCCACGTCGCCCACTTCATCATCGATGGGGCGGTGCGCTCATCCGCGAGGCCTATGCTGGGAGATCAGCGCGACAGTACGCTGGATCCCGACGCCATCGCGCAGACCTATCTCGACGTCCTGCGCCAGCCGCGCAGCGCCTGGTCGCAGGAGGTCGAGGTTCGTCCTTGGGTCGAGCGTTTTTGATCAGTTCGGCGCGACTTCGATGTTGTTGTTCACCGAATTGACGCCATCCGTGTCCTTGGCGATCATGCCCGCGAGATCGCGCGCATCCTTGGTCGGCGCCGTGCCGCTCAGCCAAACCACGCCGTTCTCATCGGTATCGACACGCACGTGCGTCAGGGTGGACATGTGCTTCGCGGCGAGCTTGCTCTTCACCTTGGTCGTGATGACCGAATCCTTGACGTAATGATGCTCGCCGTCGCTGCTCTCCGCAGCCAGGATGGCGGCGGGGACGTATGCCGCGCTCGCGGCG
>JBEKVP010000257.1:0-4378 GCA_049513935.1 Steroidobacteraceae bacterium | reverse complement strand
TTGATCGTCGCGATTGCGAGCCAGCGCTCCTGGCGGCGGCTGCGCGCGACGCAGCCGCTCCTGCATCTCATGCGCGGGGCCCTCGGCGTGGGCATGCTCACGAGCTTTGTGTACGCGGTGCACCTCTTGACCATGGCGCAAACCTATTCGCTGTTCTTGGTGGCGCCGCTGCTCATGACCGCGCTCTCCGTCCCGTTGCTCGGGGAACGCGTTACGCCGCGCCGCTGGCTCGCGATCGCGGCCGGCATGAGCGGCGTGCTCGTCATTTTGCACCCGTGGAGCCAGGGCTTCGCATCGATCGCCGCAGCGCTCGCCGCATCGGCCGCCACGGTGTGCTATTCGTTGAGCGCGCTCACCGTGCGCTCGCTCGGCAAACACCACTCGAGCGTCTCGATCGTGTTCTGGAATCTCGCCCTGGTGGGCGTGGGCTCGGGATTGCTCTCGATCGGCCATTGGAATGCGGTGCCGGCGAGCGACTGGCCCTGGCTCGGCGCGATCGGCATCGCCGGCGCGCTCGGCCAATTCTGGATCACCGACGCCTTCCGGCGCGCGCCGCCCTCGGTCGTGGCGCCGTTCGAGTACACCTCGATTCTCTGGGCGTTCGGCATCGACTGGCTGTTCTGGTCGGCGACCCCTACCTCGAGCCTGGTGCTGGGCGCCGCGATCGTGGTTGCGAGCGGGGTCTATGTGATTTGGGACGAGCGCCGGGCAGCGGCGCTCGCCCTCATTTCGGCGACACCGCCGCCCTGACCCGAGAGTTCAAATCCGGCCGGCCACGACCAGTACCAAGAGGATGACGACCACGAGGCCGAGTCCGCCCGCCGGGTAGTATCCCCAGCCTCCGCTGTAGGGCCAGGTCGGCAGCGCGCCGACCAAGAGGAGGACCAAGACGATGAGTAGAATTGTGCTTATCGACATGCGTTTTCTCCCTCGAGAGCTTCAGCCTGGCCCGAAGGCCACTTTGAAGCAGAGAATATCGCGGCGATTCGTCGGAGGAAGCCGGGGGGCCGCGATACAGTCTGTAGGGCCACTCCTACCCGGGAGGCTTAAGCGCGCATGGGGCGGTACGCCACGGCGCGCGGCGTTCGATCGCCGTTCACCGGCGTGATGTCCATCGGGCACGCCGAGAAAACCACCACGACGTCCTCGAGCGCACGCAGCACGATGAGATCTCCGGGCTTGCTCGCCGGCGGCTCGAGCGCGAGCCGACTGTTGTCCGCCAGCGGCACGTTCATCCAGAAATTGATGGGGTTCGGAACGTGGCCGATTTCGATGCCGTGACGCGAGAGCGCTCCGATACAATTGTCGTGGCAGTTCGCATGCCCGGGAGCGCAACCGTAGAACCGATACAGCCACGGGTCGCAGCACGCGAACAGCATATCGTGCCGACAGCCTGAGGTATCCGTTTCGAGCTTGAGCAAGGGTGTGCGGCGGTTGCTGTAGAGCGTATCTCCCTCGCGCGGAAAGAGCGCAAACAGCATCCGGCGCGTGTGCTCCACGGACAGATGCTCGGACGGGTCCGCGGCGCTCACGCACCACGTATCCACCACTTGGGTCCCGTGGGTGTTCACGAGCGTCACCGCCTCGCCGCGCGCCAGGCGCACCGCATCCGCACCGCCACCGGGAATCTCCTTCATGTGCTCACCCCGCTCCAGATTCGGGCTGCCCAAGATTGCTGCGCGCGAGGCTACCGCGCGACCAGTACCAGTAAAACGGCAGGCCGACGAGCAGCATGAGCACGCCCTGTAACGCCTGCCGCGGCGTCGCGACGAACGTGTTGATGAGGAGCGCCACGGTCGCGAGCACGAACAGGATTGGAATCACGGGGTATCCCGGCGCACGGAAGGCCCGCGGCACATCGGCCATCGACCGCCGGAACACGAAGAGCGCCCCCGCCGCGAGTCCGTAGAAGAGCCAGGACGCGAAAATGACCGAATCGGTGAGCGCGTCGTAAGTGCCTGAGATCGCGAGCAGGCTTCCCCATGCGCCCTGTGCCATGAGCGCCCGCACCGGCACGTTCGAGCGCGGCGACAGCTTGGCGAGTCCCTTGAAAAACAATCCCTGGCGCGCCATGGCAAAGGGGATCCGGGAGTTCGACAGCACGCTCGCGTGCAGCGATCCGAACGAGGAGATCATCATGGCCACGGCGGTCAGGGAGATGGCCAAAGGTCCCAGGAAGCGCTTCAGCACAAAGGTGGCGACCGAGGAGCTCGAGGGCACGCTCGCGACCTCGAGCGGAGTCAAGACGTAGTAGTACGAGGCGTTCACGAACAGGTATAAAAGCGCTACCAGCAGGGTCCCGCCGACGAACGCGCGCGGCAAATTGCGCTGCGGATTGCGGATCTCGCCCGCGAGCGGCGCGACGTTGTTCCATCCGTCGTACGCCCACAGGGCGCCGAGCATCGCAGCGCCGAAGCCGGCGATGCCGCCGCGCGCGGAGGCGGCAACGCCCTCGCACTTGCCCGCCAATCCCGATTGGCCGAGATGCGCCCAGTCTCCCGGCGCGAACACGAAGGCGCCGATACCGACCGCGAGCACCAGCGCGATCTTGGCGATCGTGACCACGAGCGCCGTGCGTCCGCCGGCGCTCACGGTTGCGCAGTTGATGAGCGTCACCGTCCAGATGGCGGCCAACGTCGCGATCGTCAAGCCGTCGACGCGCAGCGGCAGGCCGCCGATCTCGCCGCCGATGTGCCAGCTCTCGAGCGCGCCGCCGAGCGCCACGTTCATGAAGATGGCGAGGCCGACAGCCAGCGCCGCCTGCGCGCCGGTACGAAATACCGCGAAGGCCATCCAGCCGAAGAGAAATCCCACGATGCGCCCGTAAGCGCGGCGCAGGTAGACATACTCCCCGCCCGCGTCCGGCATCAGGGCCGCGATCTCTGAATAGCAAAAGGTCCCGGCAAGCGACAACAGCCCGGCCGCGATCCATACCAGCATCACCGTGCCCGCCCCGCCCACGTTGCAGGTCATCACGCGCGTCTTCAGGAAGACGCCCGCCCCGATCATGTTGGTGACGTTCACGGCAATCGCCGCCCACGTGCCCACGCCCCGAGTGAGCTCGGCGGACGGCATCATTGGCGAGGCAGCGCGGCCCATCGCCGGTATAGTATCCGCATATGACGCCCGACTACTCGCGAATTTGGCCGTGGATCTTCGCCGTGCTGATACCGCTCATGGTCTATCGGCGATTGCGGCGCAGCTTCGGCCGCCAACCGCTTCGGCCGACGCGCATGATCGTGCGCATGATCATCCTCGCGGCACTCGGAGCTTCGCTCGTGCCCTCCGCGTTTCGCTCCGGCGGTCTTTCGGCCGCGGAAGCAGTCGGCGCCGCCGTGGGGCTGGCTCTTGCGCTATGGGGCGCGAGCCGCACGCGCTTCCTCAGCCAAAACGGCCAGCTTCATTACGTGCCGCATACCTACGCGGGCATCGCGATATCGCTGCTCGTAGTCGGAAGGATCGGCTATCGGCTTGCTCAGGTCTATTCCGCCGGCGGCTTGATGGCGCCAGGCACCGGCGCAGCGGCGCCCGGCGCGGCGGCCGGCGAATCGATGCCCGGCGCGGCGCCCGGATCGATCGTGCAAAGTCCGCTGACCGTCGGAATTTTCTTCGTGTTGATCGGCTATTACTTGTGCTACTACGGCTGGTTGCTGTGGAAGTCCAAGCACGTGGCGCCGGTGGATCTCGAAGCAACCGCGGCGCCATCAGCCGCCGGTGCACAGGCAGAGAGCGACATCACGCCCGGTTAGCGCGACGCCTCGAGAACGGTATCGATTGCGCCCGGGGCGCGTCGGAAACGCCGGCTCACTGAGCGAGCGACAGGACCAAGACGACCAAGAACGCCGCCCCGACCAGCAGGACGTTGTGACCCCAACGGGATACGAGTACTAACATTTGAGCTCCTAGCTTCATTTATTCGACTGCTGCCGCACCGTGCGGCGAGGTCGTTTAGATGGGGGCTAAAGTTAACATTTCCAGGGTACTTGGAAGCTTGCGCCAGGTCGCAAAACCCGGGGAAAAGCCCGTAAAATGAAGGTGAGTCGCGCATTGATGCGCCGCCCGGCGCGCTCGCGCACCGCCCGTGAGCGGCCGCAAGGCCCGCGTTTGCGGGAATAGCCTATTGCCCCGTTTTGATGCGCGTCCAGACGCGCGTACGGGCCCGGTCGTAGTCGGGACCGAACTCCTCCGGCAAGTACAATCGCGCCCGGATCTCGGGCGGCGGATACACGGCCGGGTCGTTCAAGATCTCCGGTTTGACGTAGGGACGCGCCGCGACGTTGTCGTTGCCGTAGTGAATGTAATTGGTGATTTCCGCGATCACTTTCGGATCCAAGATGAAGTTGAGAAACTTGTGCGCGGCCTGCACATGCGGCGCGGA
>JBEKVP010000256.1:0-4387 GCA_049513935.1 Steroidobacteraceae bacterium | reverse complement strand
CACGCGTCGGTAGAGCTCGCCGATGCCGGTGCCGACCCAAAGAGCGCCATCCGGATCCTCATGGAGCGCGGTGACCGCCTCGAGCGTCTGCGCGCGATCGAGAGGCACCCCCTCGAACCGCTGCCCGTCGAATCGCTGCAGGCCGCTCATGGTGCCGATCCAGAGTGCCCCGTCGCGGCCTGGGGTCAGCGCACGGATGCGGCCGTCGTTGAGCCCGTTGGACACATCGAAGAAACGCGTCGCCTTGCCATCGATGAGCTCGACCAGCCCCGTCTCCGTGCCCACCCACAATTGGCCGGACTTGCCCTCCGTGATGGCGCGGATGTAGGCGTGAGCGAGACCTCGGAGCGGCAGTGTCTCGAAGCGGCCGGCTGCCAGGACAGCTATGCCGGAGCGTGTGCCGATCCATAACCGGCCCGCACGGTCGACATGCAGGACCGAGATGTGCTTGTTCGGAATGGCGGCCTCGTTCCCGGTATCGAAAACAGTGAAGCGGATACCGTCGAAGCGCGCCAGACCCTCCTGCGTGCCGATCCACAAGTAGCCGTCGGGTGTGCGGGCGAGTGCCTGCGAGGTGCTTTGCGGCAGCCCGTCGGGGATCTGCCAGTTGTCGAGCACGTATTGCGTCGGCTGCAGCGACGGGTCGAGCGCGAGCGCGTCCGCGCCGGTGCCGAGCAGGAGAAGCGCGAACAAGCCTCGAATCGCAATCCGACCGATGGGCGCAACGCTCGCGTTTGGGGCATTCAATCGACCGTCGTCCTAGTCCACTCGTCAAGGACGGTTATCGGCAGGCGTGGACGGTCCTGAAGTGGCGGAGGCGGGGGAGCTTTAGGGCTGGGAGCGCCGCGAGAGCGGCTATTTTCGCCGCCGCGCGGGGCAGGCGGCGTCGGCATGCACGCGCACCGTGTCGCCGTCGTTCAGCCCGGGATTGTCGTGATGACCGCAGCGGCGCATATCCGGATCGACCGTTGCCGCCTCCCACGACAGATGACCCTGTCCAGACGCGTTGGCGGTGAGGGTGACCGAGATGGAGGCGTTGCCATTGATGATCTGACCCGAGAGCATTGGTTGTTTGCGGCTGAAGTTGCGGTCGTAGAGGGTGACGATGAGGTTGTTCACCGTATCGTTTTGAATGCGGACCGTCACACCGCCGCTCGCCGAGGCCGGCGACTGGGCCAGCGAGAGCACGGCACAGCCGAGCAGCAGGCGAACCAAAGCGCGCATCCTTGAGAATTCCCCACGCAACCCGCACGGCACGGCGCGCGGTCTCGGACATGATACGCGACAAAAGCCGCGCCAGCGGCAAATCTCTTACACGAGCTTGAGATCACGCGGCGCCGCCCGGGGAAACACGCGCTCGGTCTGCTCGGGCGACAGGCCCCAGAGCCTGCCAAACAGCCCGCCCAAGACGGCGCGATAGTCGTTGAGCACCGGAAGATCGCGATCTTGGAATAACGTCGCGCGGCTCAAGGAGAGCTGCTCGCCGGCGACGCGGCCGCCGTTGACTGCGCCGCCGAGCACCCAGTACACGCTGCCGTGGCCGTGGTCGGTGCCGCGGTTGCCGTTCTCGCGGAACGTGCGGCCGAATTCGGAGAGCACGACGACGACCGTGTTGCTCCATTCGGCGCCGAGCGTCTGCGAGAAAACCTGAAGACCGCGTCCGAGGCTCGCGAGATTTCCAGCGAGATTGCCCTGGGCGGAGCCCTCGCCGACGTGCGTATCCCATCCGCCGACGTCGATGAATCCGAGGCGGTACTTATCGCGCATCAACCGTCCCATGCGCTCGGCCTCGAGCTCGAATCCCTTGGTGTTGATGGCGCTGCGGCCGGAGGCACTCATCTCCTCGGCCATCTTCTGGGTCACTTCTTGGCGCAGATCGAGGCCGTCCCGGACCACCGACTCGAGATGATGGTCGGCATACATCTCGCCGAGGATCCGCGCCTGGCGCTCGTCGAAGGCCGACCTGCCGACGTTCTTCAGCGAGAGATTGGGTACGGTCGCCGTACCTTGGAAGGCGAGCGGCAGCGCATCGGTAAACGAGATCGGCGATGCGCTCGCGGAAGACCCGAGCAAGGTCTCCGACAGCCGTCCGAGAAAGCCGGAGCGGTAGTTGCGCACGCCGCCGGCCGGTTCTCCGAGCTCGATGCTGTCTTGGGTCTCGAAGTGGCTGCGCGAGAGGTCGTCGGTGCCGGCAAAGGGAATGAAGGCGACCTCTCGCCCGAGGTACATCGCGCCGATGGTGTCGCGCACGGCCGGTGCGAGCGCCCAGTCCGCATTCAACATGAGCGCCCCGCTATTCGAAGACGCATCCGGCCGTGCGATTGCGATGTTGGGGCGCGATTCGTAGTAAAAGCTGCTCGAATAGGGCACGAGCAGGTTGACGGCGTCATAGCCGCCGCGCAGGAACACCAGCAAGAAGCGCGGCCCGCTCGTCGGAGCGGCAAACAGGCGGCCGGCGAAGCCGCCGCTCACGAGGGCGGCGCACCCGAGTCTCAGCGCATCGCGACGTTTCATGGCGTTCAAACCTCACTCATAGTTGAAATCCGGAGACGCCAGCAGAAAGGTATTCCACTCCTGCTGAGAGCTTGCGTGCGCGAGGGCATCGCGCGTGTGCGCGGCGAGAAACGGCTCCGCGGCTTCGAAGTACAAGCGGTTCGAGAGCTGCGGGAAGCCGGCGGCCGCCCCGGCGCCGCCGCTGTCCTCGGCATCGAACAGTGCGGCATTGCCCGAGCCGATGGCGCGCGCGATCTCGAAGCGGCGGCTCATCTGTCCGGAGCTCGCCCAGGATGGCTCGGTGAGCGGAAAACCGTCGGGCGTGGTGCGGCTGAAGGGCGTCTCGCCGAGGCCGTTCAGCCAGTTGACGAGGGGCCGCGTGTTGGTAATGGTGCGCCCGTCATAGGCGAAGCGCACCGCCGAAATCACGAAGCGCATCGGATCCTTGAATTTGCCGCCGAGCGCGGCGTTGAACTCGGGCGAGAGGAACATCTCGCGCAGCACGGCCGCGATGTCGCCGTCGGTGCGCGAGAAAGTGTGCGCCATGCGCTCGACCAGGGCCCGCGGCGGGATGTCCGCCACGAAATAGGTGGCAATCTGGAGCGAGATGAAGCGCGCGCACGCGGGCTCTCTGACGATCAGCGACACGGCCTCGTCGACCTCGGCGAAACCGCGGCCCTCGATGGTGTGCCCCAACAGCACCTTGGTGCCGAAATCGTGGCGCGCGGGGTTGAACTCGAACGCACCATCGCGCCGATAGAGCGTCTGCCACTCGGCCTTGAGCTTGGGCGGATTGCCCGCGTTCACGCCGCTCCCCGTGAGGATGCGCGCGAGCTCCTGCACGTCCTGCTGGGTGTAGCCCGCGTCCACCCCGAGGGTGTGCAGCTCCATGAGCTCACGCGCGTAGTTCTCATTCAGGTGACCGGCGGCATTTCGATTGTTATCGAGGTACTGGAGCATCGCCGGATGCTCGAGGGTCGCGAGCACCAGATCCTTGAAATGCCCGAGCGCATGCGGCCGGATTGCACGATCCGCGTAGTCGGCGACCAGCCAGCGCAGATTGGCCTTGTGCTGATGCACGCTGAAGTGGTTGAGCCAGAACCACACCATCTCCTCTTGCAGCTGCGAGGGGGAGTAGATCGCGCGCAAAAGCTCGCTGCGAATCGCCTCATACGCGAGCTTGTTGCCGTGCTCATTGAGAGTTTTGCGCGCTTGCTCCTTGTCGCTGCCGTCCGGCATCGCATTGATGCTCTTGTATTCGGTGCCCACCTCGGCGAGCCAGCGCACCGGATCGGCGTGCGCCACCTCGAGCGAGGCGAGCTGCTGAGCGACCGGTGCGGGGAGCGGCGCGTCGCGCGCCTCCAGTTGCCGCTCGAGATAGCGCTCCCGCCCGAGGCGGTGCAATTCGGCGACGCTCGCGCTGTCGATGCCGAAGCTCACCCGCTCGAGCCACAGCGTGTCGGTGCGGTGGAACACCGGCAGCGCGGCCGCGGAGGCCGAGGCCTTGGTGCCGCCGCCCGTGCCTGCGCACCCGGCGAGGAGCGCTGCAAGCGCGGTCAGCGCCGCGGCGACTCCTAAACGCTCCTGTCGAAGCCGGTTCACATGCCTCCAGGTGGTAGCCGGCGCATTCGCCGCCTCTCATGATAAACGGGGCCTCGTGCAGGGGGTTGACGGCGGCGGCGGGGGGAGGTCCCCGGGAGCCATTAAGACTTCGACAGATTCGCGCCCGGGAACGGCCCTCCCGTGGGCGAATGATGCGAAAATGTCGATATATTTTCGACACATGCCATGGTGCCGTGGCAAACTCTGCGCCCTTTAAACCCCCTCGATGGATGGAAGCTCGCAATGGCCCGTACGATCCCCCTTTCCGATATCCGCAATATCGGCATCATCG
>JBEKVP010000255.1:0-4392 GCA_049513935.1 Steroidobacteraceae bacterium | reverse complement strand
AGGACCTTTGGACCGAGATCAAGCTGCTCGCGCTCCATGCGCCGGCCGCCACGCCGGCCGGCGTGCTGGCCGCCGCCACGCGCGGCGGCGCCGGCGTCCTGGGTCTCGAGGCCGAGATCGGCACACTCGAGGCGGGCAAATGGGCCGATATCTGCTGTCTCGATCTCGGCGGCGCGGCGACGCAGCCGCTCTGGGATCCGCTGCGGCAAGTGGTTTTCTCAGGCGGCCGCGACCTTACGAGTGATGTCTGGGTGGCGGGTCGTCAGCTCCTGTGCGAGGGTCAGTACACTCGCCTCGATTGGCCGGACTTGGCTCAGCGCTTGCGGGCGGGCGCCTCGCGCGCCATCAACGGAGACTCCCCATGAATCCTGCACCGACGAATCCTTTGTCGGCCAATGCCGACCCCGCGGAGCTCGCCAAATTCGCCGCGCTCGCGCAACGCTGGTGGGATCCGAACGGGCCCGAGAAGCCGCTGCACGCTCTGAATCCGCTGCGCCTGCAATACGTCGAGCGCGCGGCACCGCTCGCGGACCGCGCGGTGCTCGACGTCGGCTGCGGCGGGGGCATCCTGTCCGAAGCGATGGCGCGCCGCGGTGCCCGGGTGCTCGGCATCGATCTCGCGCCGGCGCTGCTCGAGGTCGCAGAGCTGCATGCCGCGGAGGTGCAGGTGAGCGTCGAGTACCGGAGCACCGCCGCGGAGGATCTCGCCGCCGAGCGCCCGGCATCGTTCGACGTCGTAACCTGCATGGAGATGCTCGAGCACGTGCCCGATCCCGCTGCAACGTTGCGGGCGCTGGCGCAGCTGGTCAAGCCCGGCGGCGATGTGATCGTCTCGACCTTGAATCGCAACCCGCGCTCGTTCGTGGTGGCGATACTGGGGGCCGAATATCTCACCCGCGTTTTGCCGCGCGGCACGCACGAATATTTGAAATTCATCCGCCCGTCCGAGCTCGCGCGCTGGGGACGCGCGGCGGGCCTCGAGCTCAAGGACCTCGCCGGCCTGACCTACAACCCGCTAACTCGCGCGTTTCGTTTATCCGGCGACACCAAGGTCAATTACCTCGCGCATTTTCGCAAGAGCGGCGAAAGCCAGGGCGCACCGGACGAGAATCGCTGACGATGACGGCGCTGCGCGCGGTGCTCTTCGATCTGGACGGGACGCTCCTCGACACGGCACCCGACATGATCGGCGCGCTGAACGCGCTGCGCACGGAAAATCAGCTTGGCGCTCTGCCCGCGGCGCGCGTGCGGCCGGCGGTGAGCCACGGCTCCTCGAGGCTGGTGCAGCTCGGATTTCCGGACGCGATCGACCAACGCTTCGTCGCGCTGCAGCGCCGCTTTCTCGAGATCTACGCGGCTCGCCTCAGCGCGGAAACGCGGCTCTTCGAGGGCATGGATCGGGTGCTCGAGCAGCTCGCCTCGCGCCGCCTCGCCGTCGGGATCGTGACCAACAAGCCGGCTCATCTCACCGAGCCGCTCTTGGACAACCTCGGGCTTCGCGGGCGATTCGCTTGCATCGTGAGCGGAGATTCCCTCCCCGAGCGCAAGCCCCATCCGCTGCCGATGCTGCATGCAGCCGCTCTCGCCGGCGCCGCGCCCGAGGAGTGCCTCTACGTGGGCGATGCGGAGCGCGACGTGCAGGCGGCGCATGGCGCCGGAATGCAGGCGCTGGTCGCGACCTACGGCTACCTCGGCGAGGACGAGGATTGGCGGATCTGGGGGGCCGACGGCTTCATCGAGCGGCCGCTCGATCTCATCGCCTGGCTCGGCCGGCGCGGATCGGCATGAGCGGCGGCGCGATCTGGCTCGCGCTCCTCGCCGGCCTTTGCGGCTGCGCGCTCGGCGTGCTCGGCGCGCTCGTGTGGCGCGCGCAGCGCGAGCGCGCCCTGGAGGTCGAGCTCGAGCTGCTGCGCGCGCGATTGCAGACCGAGGAGGGCGCGGGCAGCGAGCGCGAGACCGCGCTCGCCCGGGTGCGCGAGCAGCTGCAGGCGGCGTTCGGCGAGCTCGCTCGCGACTCCTTGAAGAGCAACAGCGAAGTGTTCCTGCAACTGGCGCGCGAGCGCCTCGCGCGTGAGCAGCAGGACGCGGCCGCCGCGCTCAAGGAGCGCGAGACCGCGATCGAATCCATGGTGCTGCCCATCCGCGACGCGCTGGCGCGCACCGAGGCGCAGATCCAGAACATCGAGCGCGAGCGGATCGATGCGTTCGCCACCATCAAGAGCCAGATGGAGGGCATCGCGACCGGACAGAACCTTCTGTCGCGCGAGACCCGCAACCTGGTCACGGCGCTGCGTCGACCCGACGTGCGCGGCCGCTGGGGCGAGATCACCTTGAAGCGGCTGGTGGAGCTGTCGGGCATGAGCGCGCACGTGGATTTCACGGAGCAGCAGCACGTGTTGACCGACACCGGCCCGATACGGCCCGACATGATTGTGCACATGCCCGAGCGGCGCGACATCGTGGTCGATGTGAAGACCCCGCTCGACGCGTACCTCTCGGCGATCGAGGCGCAGAGCGACGAGGAGCGCGGCAAGGAGCTCAAGCGCCACGCGCAGCTCGTCGGCGCGCGCGTCCGCGAGCTCGCCTCGAAGAGCTACTGGTCGCAGTTCGAGCACAGTCCGGATTTCGTGGTGCTGTTCCTGCCGGGCGATCAGTTCCTGTCGGCGGCGCTGCAGGAGAATCCCGCGTTGATCGACGAGTCGTTGCGCCAGAACGTCATGCTCGCGACGCCGACCAGCCTGGTGGCCCTGCTCAAGGCCGTTGCCTATGGATGGAAGCAGACCGTGCTCGCCGAGAACGCGGCCGAGATCCGCTCGCTCGGCGAGGATATGTACAAACGGCTCGCGGTGTTCGGCGAGCACCTGGGACGGCTCGGCAAGTCGCTCGGCAGCAGCGTGGACGCATTCAACAAGGCCGTGGGCTCGCTCGAGCAGCAGGTGATGTCCGCGGCGCGCCGCTTCCCCGGGC
The DNA here is from genome assembly GCA_049513935.1 of Steroidobacteraceae bacterium. Taxonomy (GTDB): domain Bacteria; phylum Pseudomonadota; class Gammaproteobacteria; order Steroidobacterales; family Steroidobacteraceae; genus Bog-1198. Next base: position 1,425 of record JBEKVP010000255.1, on the reverse strand, counting down.
TGGGGCTGCGCGTGAACCGCGAGCTCGACCTGATCGAGTCCGTCGACGCGCTGCCCCGCACCCCGCGCGCGACCGGCGCCGCACCGGACGCCGCCGCACCGGACGCCGCGCCGTCCGAGACCGATGAGAGCAACGCCGCGGTCCCTTGAGGAGCCCTACCGCGCTCGCGCCGTGCCGCCGGCATCGCCGCGATACCTCAGCTGGCTGTTCGCCGCGCCCGAGGCGCGCGACCCCTTGCTCGGCGTGTACGCGCTGATGGCCGAGTGGCGCGGCCTCACGGATCCGGCTGTCGAAGCGAGCGCGGCACGGCTCAAGATCGCCTGGTGGCAGGAGGAGATCGGGCGCCTCGCGCGCGGCGCTCCACTTCATCCGATCAGCCGTTACCTCGCGGCGCTGCCGCGCGCCGGCCGCGTCGATTTTGCGCCGCTCGGCACGGCGCTCGAGGCCGCCGCCCGGCAGATCGCCGGCGCACCGCTCGAGCGCGGATCCGAGCTCGTTGGTCACAGTGCCGCGCTTCGCGCCGTGCCGCTTGCCGTCGCCGCGCGGCTCGCCCGGGAGCCGGCGGCGGGGAGCGCCGTCGAGAGCGCGATCGAGGGCGCCGCTGGCGCGCTCGCGGCGGCCGACTATCTCGCCGACGCGCTCGCCGATTACCGGCGCGAAGCGCACTTCGGGCGTGTAATATTCCCGGTCGATGAATTGCTTGCGGCAAGAATCGAGGATGCGGATCTGACCGCCGCCGAGCCGCCCGCGCACTTGCAGGCCTATCTTGAGGGGCTGCGCCGCCGCGCGGCGGAGCTCTACGCCGCCGCGGCCGAATCGCTGCCGCGCGCCGAGCGGGCGGCGCTCCGGCACCTGTTGGTTCTGGCGGCGCTCGGCGCGAAGCGGCTGCGCGAGCGCGCAGCGCGGGCGGGCGGATTCAAGTTCTCGGATCCGTACCTCGCTTGGTGGACGGCGCGCCGCGCCGCGCGCGGACCCTGACCCATGGCAGAAGGACTCATGTCGATACCCAAGGAATTCGCCGCTGCGCCGGGCTTGCTCGAGGGGCGCTGCATCCTGATCACGGGCTCGAGCGGAGGCTTGGGCCGCGCACTCGCGCTCGACTGTGCGCGCGCCGGCGCGAGCGTGATCCTCGCCGGGCGAAACGCCGCGAAGCTCGACCGCATCTACGATGAGATCGAGGCGCTCGGCGCGCCCCGCCCCGCGATCGCGCTGCTCGATCTGGCGACCGCCACCGCGGCCGAGTACGACAGCTTGGCGGCGTCGATCGCGCAGGAGTTCGGCAAGCTCGACGGCCTGGTGCATGGCGCCGCGCTGCTCGGCGACCGCACGCCCCTGGAGCAATACGACGTGCCCACGTGGTGCCGCGTGTTGCACGTGAACCTCACCGCGCCCTTCATCCTCACCCAGGTGCTCCTGCCGAGCCTG
>JBEKVP010000254.1:0-4405 GCA_049513935.1 Steroidobacteraceae bacterium | reverse complement strand
AGCTGGGTCAACTGTTTCAGCTCGACGCCCCGCGCCTGCGCGGCCGCAACCGCCGAATCGCGATCGCCGCCGAGCTTCGCGCTCGGCGCGGGCGGATCCTCCTCGCGCAGCTTACGCAGCAGCTCGTCGAGCGGCGGGCGCCTGCCCGCCTTCGCCGCGAACGGCTGGCAGCCGGCCAACAGCACGTAGAGAACGACACCGAGCGAGTACACGTCCGTCCGCGTGTCGATGTCCTGCACGTTGGGATCCGCTTGCTCGGGGCTCATGTATCCCGGCGTGCCGACGAACTGCCCGAGCCGCGTGAACTCGCTCTCGCTCGCCGGCCTCGGGGTGGTGGCCTTGGCGAGGCCGAAGTCGATGATCCGCGGAGCGGGCTTGCCGTCGAGATCCACCACCAGGATGTTTGCGGGCTTCAGGTCGCGATGGACGGTGGACTTCTGGTGCGCGTGCTGCACGCCCTCGCACGCTTGAATGAAGAGCTCGAGACGCGCCCGGATCCCGAGCCGATCCCGGTCGCAGTATTCGGTGATCGACACCCCGGGCACGTACTCCATGACGAAATACGGCTGGCCCAGCGCGGTCGCACCAGCCTCGAACACTTTGGCGATGGCCGGGTGATCCATCATCGCGAGCGATTGGCGCTCGGACCTGAAGCGCTGCATGACCGACGGGTCGTACATACCGGCCTTGATCAGCTTGAGCGCAACCTGGCGCCGCACCGGCACGATCTGCTCGGCCAACCACACCTGGCCCATGCCGCCCTCGCCCAGCTGCTCGATGAGCCGAAAGCGCCCCTCGAACAGCTCCCCGGACTTGAGACTGCCGTCGTCGATCGAATCGTCGATCCGCGCGAGCGCGCCCCCTTTTGCCGATGGGAGAAAACCCGGGTCCGCTCCCTCGTTGGCGGCGAGGAGCGAGTCGACCTCGGAGCGGCACGGGTCGTCCTCCGGACAGGTTTCGTCGAGGAAACGCGCGCGCTGTTCGGGCGTGAGCTGCATCGCACGGTGCAGGAGATCCTTGACACGCTCCCAGCGCACGTCGCTCATGACGATTTCGCTCGAATCAACTCACGGTGCAGCCATGCGCGCGCCGTTGCCCAATCCCGATCGACGGTCGCGCGCGATAGACCCAGCACCTCCGCCACCTCGGGCGAGGAGAGGCCCCCAAAGAACTTCATGTCGACGATCTGCGCCTGTCGCTCATCGGTCTTGTACAGGTCGTTGAGCGCGTCGTTCAACGCGAGCAACTCCGCATCGCCGCTGATCGTCAGCGCATCGAGATGCTCAACCGGGATGCGCAGACCCCCGTCGCGCTTGGCTGCCCCGCGCTCGCGCGCGTAATCGACCAGGATCTGGCGGATGAGCTTCGACGCGACGGCGATGAAATGCGGGCGGTTGCGCAGCTCCGGCGGCTGGTTGCCGAGGAGGCGCAGATACGCCTCATGCACCAGGGCGGTACTCTGCAGTGTGTGATCGGCACGCTCGCGCTGCAGGTGAAATCGCGCCACTCGGCGCAGCTCGTTATAGACGAGCGGCAAGAGCTCGGTGAGCGCTTTCTCGTCCCCCGCCGCCCAGTGACGCAGGAGCTGCGAAACGATACCGGATTGATCTTCTGACATGGCCAGCCCGCCGTCCCTTAGATACGCACTCGCCCGAAACGTGTGCACTGTATATCCGTCTACCGAACCACGCGGCAAAACCCGCCATGCTGCACCGCGACAAACGCGACCGCAGCAGAATTTTGGATTCCCTGAGGCGATTCGCGCGGCGTTTTCGCATCCGTTGTTGAGGCCGATATTGGCCAATAACAAACGAACCACTCAAGGAGACTCTCATGCATACCAAGATCATCAACCTGACCGCGTTGCTCGCCTTCACCGCGGGCAGCGCAATGGCTCAAACGCCTGCCGAGGCCGTCCCGGACGCCCAGCAGTACAACCAGGATGTGCACCAGCTCAATACCGACATCCGCAACAACCGGGCGGACATGAAGAAGGACGAATGGGACGCCGCGCACGACCAGCGCGACATCAATCGGGACGATTCCTTGCGCAACGCCGACAAGGCGCGCGAGGAGGAGGACCTCAAGGACGGCAACCTCAAGGGCGCTGCGTACTGGAACAAGCAGCGCAAGGACGAGAACGCCGAGATCCGCCATGACAGCAAGGATCTCGCGCACAGCAAGCGCGACATCCACAACGACAAGACGCGTCTTGCCAAGGATGTGAAAGTGCGCCATCACGACGTCGCCAAGCGCAACCGGGCGGCGAAGAAAATCTAACGGACCGAACGGCGACTCCCGGAACCCCTCCGCCGGGAGTCTCGCCCCCTGCGCCGCGTCGAGGCCCAAGCCTCCACGCGGCGCGTTTTTTTTAGCCCAAACGCTTCTGCCCCGCAGGCCGGCACCCGAGCCCAGAGCTCACATGAGACTTGGTGCGATGTCGGTTCCGTGGGATCGTTCGAAGGTAAAGGTCACGGTCCGTGTCCGCACGCTGCCTTGCCGGGCGCTTCCGCGCAGGTGCGGGACCCGCCAGAAGAGCTGACTGCCGCGCCTGACGAGATGACCGCGCACGTGGTGCAGGCGCGGCTTGCGTCTGCCGCTCTGCGATTCGTCGCAGCTTGCGCTTCGATACGGAGGGAGCAGCGGCGCTCGCACGTCGATGTGATCGAGCAGCGGCGCCTTCCCGGATTTGATGCGCGAGCGGTTCAGCCGCTCGAAGGACTGGCGCTGCTGCGGCAACCCCGAGCGGGTCGCCAACAGCAGAAAGAAGGCCAGTACCACCGGAATGTCGATGGCGATCGTGCCGAGTGCGTGCCGCCAGAGCACATCGCTCGCGCCCGGCTCGAGCGCCGCCTCCTCGTAGTACCGCGACCAGGAGCGCTCGTAGCGGAAGCGAAAGCAGCGGCTCAAGATATCGCCCGCCGGCCGGGCTTCGTCGGCCACGCGATACACCGAGGGACGCTCGCCCTCGGGCGGCTCGGGCTCCTCTGCTTCGGACGTATCAAGGTCGAAATACGCCTCGATGCTGCTCGCGAGAACGTCGCCGTCGGTTGCGCCGGTCCAGAAGGTGCGCAGAGTACCGCGCCGTCCGTCGCGCGAGGCACGGAACAGCGCCCCGCGGCGGCCGCGGACCGGGGCGTTTGGTTGCGGGGCCCCGAATCCATAGAGCTCGAGCTCGCTCTGCCAGGCCTCGTTGCACCATTCGATCCACACCGACTCGGCGGGGACCCTGACCAGATCGGCGCAGGCGAGCGTGCGCGCGCCTTTCGAATACGCGAGCGCCGTGCACAGCCGGGTAAGGTCATCGCTCAGCACGAAGCGTGTCGGCGCGCTGGCGACTTGCCCGGCACAGTCGGCGGCATTGTTGAGACGGGTGGTCCGCCGGGTCGCATCGGATCGGACGATGAAGGGTGTGCGGAACTGCGCGATTCGATCGGCGAGCTTCATGCGCGGAGCGACGAGATGGCCATGAGCCATCTCACTTCGACACCGGCGGTCCAACAATACACGGATACCGAATTCGTCCCTGCCGGGAACGGATTCGTCCCCAGGAGGCCTCAGGGAGAGAGGTTCGCCTGCACCTGACGCCGGAATTCGAGCGGGTTCGAGATCATGCGGAACGCTTCCTTGGTGCCCCCGACACCCGAGACTGTGATCGTGCCGTAACCCAAGATCCGGCCGAGCAAACCCTGGTCGACACCGATGCCCTCGACCTTCTGCAGCAACAGTTCGAGCGAATGCCGGCGGACGAGACCCACCTTGATCAAGACGCGCTTATTGGTGATGGCGAATTCCGAGCTCACCGATCGGATCCACGGCGGCACGAACAGGACGAGGCCGATCGCGGCCAAGACGCCTCCGGCGATCCAACCCCCGGCGCCGAACGCCAGCAGCGCGGCCACGATGAACAGGCACGTCGGGAACAAATAGATGATCCGGTGCAGCCGCGCACGATAGGTGATTTGCTCGTTCGGCAGTAAATTGCTTTCCACGTAGCCCATGAAACCTCCCGATATTTGTGCTAATAGCGTAACGCGAAGCCGGCCACAGAGGGGACGGGCATGCAGGCGAATCCGGCGCTCGAAGAAATCTGGCACGCGGTGTGCGCGATTCCGCGCGGCAAAGCGACCACGTACGGATCGATCGCTCGCGCGGCTGGGTTACCGGGGCGCGCGCGTCAGGTGGGATTTGCGCTGCGCACGGCGCCGGACGAGCTCAACTTGCCGTGGCACAGGGTCCTGGGCGCGGGCGGCCGCATCGTGTTTCCAGCCTCGTCGCGTTCGCACCGGGAACAGGCGCGACGGCTACGCGCCGAAGGAATCCGCGTCGTGAGAGGCCGCGTGACCCCCTCGGCGATGATGGATCTCGATCCGATCTAGTCGGCGGATGCGAGCGGGCGCTGGGT
>JBEKVP010000253.1:0-4411 GCA_049513935.1 Steroidobacteraceae bacterium | reverse complement strand
CAACCTAAGTTCTTGATGGAGATGCCGAGCAACGAGGCGATCAAGCAAGCGGTGATGGCTGGGATGGGCGTGAGCCTGTTGTCTTTGCACACGCTCGCGCTTGAATTGAAGATGGGCCTGATCGCCACGCCGCAGGTCGAAGGATTTCCGAGGGTACGCCGGTGGAATCTGATTCATGCCGGTACGTATCTGTCCCCGGCAACCGAGGCGTTCCGATACTTCATGCTCGAGCACGCTGAGGCCTATCTCGCGAGCCTTTTTCCTGAAACTCTTTTCGCAGAGCCGGCCCGCCGGGCTCAATCGCGAAAGCGCTCAGGACAAAAACGCTCGCACATATAAGGGATAACCAACATTGGTGCGGTGTATGATAAGCTCGCACTTATGGGACAGCGGGCAGGGTGAGGCATGTCGATTCAGCACGTCTCGTTGCGGCAATTGAAGGTTTTCGAGGCCGCCGCAACCAATCGATCCTTTTCCCAGGCTGCGAAGATCCTGCACCTCACGCAGCCGGGCGTGTCGATGCACATCAAGGAGCTCGAGACCAACGCCGGATTGCCGCTGTTTGAGCGCGTCGGCAAGCGACTGTTCGTCACCGAAGCGGGGCAAGAGCTCTTGAGCCGCGCGCGCGAGATTCTGCGCGCGCTCAAAGATGCCGATGATGCCTTGGATGGCCTCAAGGGCTTGAAGCGCGGCCGCATCAACCTCGCGGTCGTGAGCACCGCCAAGTATTTCGTGCCCCAGCTCCTTGCGCGCTTCGGCAAGGACTTCCCCGAGCTCGAGGTGCGGCTCGCGGTGAACAACCGCAATTCCGTGATCGAGCTTCTGACCGCAAACGAAGTGGACCTCGCGATCATGGGCCGCTCGCCGCACTCGCTCGACACCGTCGCGGAGTCCTTCGCGGAGAACCCGCATGTGATCATCGCCCCGCCCGACCATCCCCTCGCGAAGCAGCGCCGCATCCCGGTCGAGCGGGCCGCCGCTCTGAACTTCATCGTGCGCGAGCCGGGATCGGGTACGCGCCTCGCCACGCAGCAGTTCTTCGAGGAACGCAAGCTCGCATGCCGGGTCGCAATGGAGATGGCGAGCAACGAGACGATCAAGCAAGCGGTGATGGCCGGCATGGGCGTGAGCTTCATATCCCGCCACACCATCGACCTGGAGCTGCAGACCGGGCGGCTGGCCGTGCTCGATGTGATCGGCACGCCGGTCATGCGTGAATGGCACGTCGCGCACCTGGCGAAGAAGCGCCTCTCGCCGACTGCCACGGCATTCAAGCAATTCGTGCTGACGCAAGGACGCGAGCTCATGCGCAGACAAAAAGACCTACGCTGAGGGTGCGCACGATTGTGCCGCGCAGGGAGCGCATTTTTGCGCCCGAGGTCCCCGTCGTGGGACCATACAGCCATGACGGTGCAGACTTGGGATTCCGAGAGCTACGCCAAGAACGCGCGCTTCGTCACCGAGCTCGGTGCGCCGGCGCTCGAGCTGCTGGCCCCGCGGCCGGGAGAACGGATCCTCGACTTGGGGTGCGGCGACGGCCTGCTGACGCGGCAAATTGCCGATCTCGGCTGCAGTGTCGTCGGCGTCGACTCGAGCCCGGCGTTCGTCGCCGCCGCGCGGATGCGGGGTCTTGAGGTAGTCGAGACGAGCGCGGAAGCCATGGAATTCGGACCCGAATTCGATGCCGTGTTCAGCAACGCCGCATTGCACTGGATGAAGGACGCCGATGCGGTCATCGAGCGCGTGGCCCGAGCGTGCAAGCCGCGGGGCCGGTTCGTGGCGGAGATGGGCGGGCAAAACTGCGTGCAGACCATCGTCGGCGCGCTTACGGAGGAGCTCGAGCGCCGCGGGCATGACGGCACGAGGGCGAATCCGTGGTACTTCCCGAGCGTTGAGGATTATGGAGCGCGTCTCGCGCGCGGCGGATTCGAGGTGCGCTACCTGGCGCTCATCCCGCGGCCGACGCCGTTGCCCGGCGATGTGATGGACTGGCTGACCACGTTCTCGGTCTGTTTCACCGGGGTGCTGCCCGAGGCGGAGCGGCCAGATTATCTCGAGTGCGTGCGCCGCCGCATCCGGCCGCAGCTCTGCGATGCGAAGGGGAACTGGACCGCGGACTACGTGCGCTTGCGTTTCGAAGCGCATCTCGAGCGCTAGCCGCCGGAGCGCCCCGTGAGACTCGAGAACCCTGTCTTGACCGCGCGCCACATCCGCCTGGAGCCGCTCTCTCGCGATCATGTCGATGGGCTCGTGCGCGCGGCGGCGGCCGACGCCTCGCTCTATCGGTGGAGCCCGGTGCCGCTCACCCGGGCACAGACCGAACGCTACGTGGATACGGCGCTCGCCTGGCGCGATGCGGGCACGGCCGTACCGTTCGCGACGGTGCGGGTGAGCGACGGCGTTATCTTGGGGTCGACTCGTTTCTGGAACATCGAGTTCTGGCCGTGGCCGCACGGCCACGCACGGCACGAGCGCACATCGCCCGATGCGTGCGAGATCGGATATACCTGGCTCACGAGCTCGGCCACGCGGACCGCGGCCAATACGGAGTCGAAGCTCCTGATGCTCGAATACGCGTTCGATACCTGGCGCGTGGCCAGGGTGTGCTTTCACACCGACGCGCGCAACCACCGCTCGGCTCAGGCACTCGAGCGCATTGGCGCCAAGTTCGAGGGCGTGCTCCGGGCGCATCGGCTGGCCGCCGACCTCACGCATCGCGATTCCATGCGTTATTCGATCCTGGAGGCCGAGTGGCCCGATACCAAGCGACGCTTGGCGGCGCTCATGGAGCGCTGAGGCGGCGGAGGCGAGATGCTGTCGCGCGGGGCGCGCTAACCCTTTTAAGTCCAGGTCGCGCGGACGAGCTCCGGCAAAACGGCGCCGGCTGCTCCCCGATACGCGACCGTCACGAGGGAGTCGATGTCGGTGGCGTTCGGATTGACCTGAACAGTGAGCGCGCCGGCCCGAGCCGCCACTCCCGTGAGCGAGGCGGCGGGTTGCACGAGCGAGGAGGTGCCGATGCAGAAGAACACCTGGGATTGGCGCGCAGCGGCGAGCGCCGCGTGCCACGGCTCGGTGGGCAGCGGCTCGCCGAACCAGACGACGCCGGGCCGCACTCGCGCGCCGCAGCAGCCGCAGCGGGGCGGCTCGATGCGCCGGCCTGCGCCGTTTGATTCGGGAGGCGCGGCCGCGAGTACATACGGCCGGCGGCAGCCCTCGCAATAGGGGTGCGCCAGCTGTCCGTGCAGATGGAGCACGTCGCGGCTTCCCGCGCGCTCGTGCAGATCGTCCACGTTCTGGGTGACCAGCGTGAGGCGCGGGACGCGACCGGCCATCTCGGCGATGCTTCGATGGGCGGGATTGGGATCGGCGCGCAGCACGGCGGCGCGACGCGACTCATACCAGCCCCACACGAGCGCGGGATCCCGGGCGAAGGCCTCGGGCGTCGCAAGCTCCATCGCATCGAAGTTCTCCCAAAGCCCGGTCTGCTTGTCGCGGAACGTGGGGATGCCGCTCTCCGCCGAGACACCCGCGCCCGTGAGCACCACCACGTGTCGGGCGGTGCGCAGCGAATCGATGAGCCGCGGGTCGTGCTCCATGATGCGAAAGAGCGTACGCCCCCTCGCGGCGGCTACGGGACTTTCTGCACCGCCGGCAGGTTGGCGCTGATGGCCGATACCGTGTCGACCCCGGCGATCTTGCAGATCGGGTGGGAGAAGTCGTTCGCAAGGCTCGGCACCGGCACGAGACCGATGTAGTTGATGTTGTCGTCGTTCTTCGCGCTCACTCCAGCGGGCACGAAATCGAGGTTGAGTGTATGCCGGGTTCGCCAGGCAATATTGTGGTCGGCGCACGAGGTATCGCCGCTCACCCCGATGCCTCCGATCAGCACGCCTTTGGAGTTATACAACCCAAGGCCGCCGCCGAACACGTTGATACCGCCGATCCGTGACCCCGTCATCGGATCGTCCGGCTGTCCGAAGCTTGCGGCCGGGCCGCGATACGCCACGGACGGATCGACGGGATTGCTCTCCTGCAAACCGAACAACGTGCCGCCCGGCTGCGTGGGTGCGTAGATATCGGCCGACGAGAGCGCAAGCCCCGGCAAGCTGAACGCGTTGGCGGTATTGGCTTTCTGAGCCGATATGGCCCGGCTTCCGGGCCATTCCGAGCCGCGGTTTTGGCCGGTGAACGCGACCGCGCAGACAATCCCGTCACGGTTCACGACCGTTCCCCACATGTCGAGATTGAAGCCGCCGTTGGATTGCGCGCGGGCGGATACAAGAGCCGTCTCGAGTTGCTGATGCGTGGGCAGTGCGGCGCAGGCACGCGCCAGATCGCCCGCGTCGCGCTGCGCCGGGTCGACGTCCGCCGCATACGCCCCGGCGCCGGCAGCGGAAGCAACGGTCCA
>JBEKVP010000252.1:0-4420 GCA_049513935.1 Steroidobacteraceae bacterium | reverse complement strand
GACGTGCACGCCGCCGAGCGTCGACCCGCAGTTCTCGTGAATGCGGAATGCGGCCTCGACCTCGCCGAGAATGTTGTCGAAGCGCCGCGTCTTGATCCCGCCTGCCGTGGTCTCGGTATTGCCGTGCATCGGGTCGCACACCCACAGCACCTGAGAGCCGGTGGCGCGAACGGCTTCGATCATCTTGGGGAGCCGCTGCGCGATGTCCTTGACGCCGAAGCGATGAATGAAGGTGACACGGCCCGGCTGGTTCTGCGGATTGAGCACCTGGACCAGCTCCTGCAGCCACTCCGCGCTCATCGAGGCGCCGACCTTCACGCCGATCGGATTCGCGATGCCGCGGAAGTACTCGATGTGCGCGCCGTCGATGTTGGCGGTGCGCATGCCGATCCATGGCATGTGGGTCGACAAGTTGTACCACTTCTTCTGGCGGTCGATGTACCGGGTCTGCGCCTGCTCGGACAGCAGGTGCAGGCCCTCATGGCTGGCGTAGAACTCCACCCGCGCCGCCGCGTGCACCTCGCGCCCGCTCATCGATTCGAAGAACTCGAGCGACTCCGCGATCGAGTCGACGATCTTCTGATAGGCACCGCGCAGCGCCGCATGGCGCAGGAACCCAAGATCCCAATACTCGGGATGGTGCAGATCGGCGAAGCCGCCGTCGATGAGTGCGCGCACGAAGTTGAGCGTGAGCGAGGCGCGCTCGTAGCCGCGCAGCAAGAGCTCGGGATCGGGCTCGCGATCCGCCGCGCTGAAGCCCGGCCGATTGACATTGTCGCCCCGATAGGACGGCAGCGTGACACCGTCGCGGGTCTCGGTGTCCGCGGAACGCGGCTTGGCATACTGCCCGGCGAACCGGCCGACGCGGATGATGGGCTTCTTCAATCCCTGCAGCAGCACCAGGCTCATCTGCAGCAGGATCTTCAACCGCTTCGCGATGTTGTCCGACTCGCAATCCTCGAAGCTCTCCGCGCAATCGCCCCCCTGGAGCAGAAACGCCGCGCCGCACTGCGCCCGCGCGAGCTTGGCGCGCAGCGCTTCAATTTCCCACGACACGACCAGCGGCGGCAACCGGCTCAACGCGGCGACCACGCGCTCGAGGGCGACCGGATCGGCGTATTTCGGCTGCTGGGTCGCGGGCCGGCTGTGCCAGCTTGCGGGATGCCAATTGGTCAATGCAGGGGGTTTCGACATGCAGAGCCGATGCTACACAGCCCGACCCGCGCACGCAAAAGGCGACGGTGGCGCCGGCGGGTCCGACGCGGCAGAATGCCGCCCCCGAATCAAAAAGCGGAATGCTCTCATGTCGAAAATCTCCGAAACGCTGCAGGCCCTCGGGCTCGCGGAGTTGAATGCCGGCGCCTGGTCAGGCGGTCACGGCTGGAGCGCGCTCGAGTCCGGTCCGGTGATCGAGTCGATGAACCCCTCGACCGGCGAGCGCCTGGCGCGAGTTCGCGGCGCGACGACCGCGGACTACGAGCAGGTGCTCTCCTCCGCGGTCGAGGCGGCAGGCGCCTGGCGCCGGGTCCCGGCGCCCAAACGCGGCGAGGCGGTGCGCCTGCTCGCCGACGAGCTGCGCGCGCACAAGGGCGCGCTCGGCAGCCTCGTCGCCCTGGAGAACGGCAAGATCAAGGCCGAGGGCGACGGCGAGGTGCAGGAGATGATCGACATCGCGGATTTCGCCGTCGGCCAATCACGCATGCTCTACGGATTGACGATGCATTCCGAGCGCGGCCAGCATCGCATGTACGAGCAATGGCACCCGCTCGGCGTCGTCGGCGTCATCTCGGCCTTCAATTTCCCCGTGGCAGTGTGGTCCTGGAACGCCTTCCTGTCCGCCATCTGCGGCAACGCCACGGTGTGGAAGCCCTCGCCGAAGACCGCTCTGTGCGCGCTCGCCGTGCAGCGGCTGTGCAACCGCGTGCTCGAGAAGCATTCGTTGCCCGCGATTTTTCAGATCCTCGTCGATCCCGGCCACGAGCTCGCCGGCCGCTTGGCGGACGATCCGCGCGTCGCGCTGGTATCCTTTACCGGCTCGACGCGGGTCGGCCGCCAGATCGGCGTACGCGTCGCCCAACGGCTGGGCAAAAGCTTGCTCGAGCTCGGCGGCAACAACGCCATCATCGTCGATGAGCATGCCAATCTGAATCTCGCCGTGCCGTCGATCGTGTTCGGTGCGGTGGGAACCGCCGGCCAGCGCTGCACCACCACGCGCCGCGTGCTGGTCCACCGGTCGCGCGCTGCGGAGCTCGAGCAGCGGCTCCTCGCCGCCTATGCGCAGGTGCGCATCGGCGACCCGCTCGAGCCCGGCACGCTGATGGGTCCGCTCATCGATGCCGGAGCGGTCGAGCGCTATCGCGCCGCCATCGCCGCCGCCCAGACTCAAGGCGGCGCGCTCCTGTGCGGCGGTCGCGTCTTGGATCGACCCGGATACTTCGTCGAGCCGGCGATCGTGCGCGCGTCCGCGGACATGCCCATCGTGCGCGCGGAGACCTTTGCGCCCATTCTCTATCTGGTGAGCTATGAGCGGCTCGATGAGGCGATCGAGCTGCACAACCGGGTGAGCTACGGTCTCTCCTCCGCCGTCTTCACCGATCGATTGCAGGTGGCGGAGCGGTTTCTTTCCGCCGATGGCAGCGATTGCGGCATCGCCAACGTCAATCTGGGGACGTCCGGAGCGGAGATCGGCGGCGCCTTCGGCGGCGAGAAGGATACGGGCGGGGGCCGCGAGGCCGGATCGGATTCGTGGAAGGCGTACATGCGCCGTCAGACGACCACCATCAACTGGAGCGGGCAGCTGCCGCTCGCGCAGGGGATCCGCTTCGACCTATAGGAGCCTGCCCATCGCGCCTATCGGGCCAGCCAGGCTTCGATTTGCGCGGCACGCTCCTCGAGACGGGCGGCGGACACCGGACCCAAGGTCTTGAGCTCCTGCGCGTAGAGCGAGACGCGGTACTCCTCGATCCAGAGGCGCAGCTCCTCGAGCGCGGGCAGCCCCCGGAACTCCGCGTCGACCCGCTCCTTCAGCGTGCGATGGCGCAGGGTCCAGCGCTCGAGCTCGTGCAGGAGCTGCGGGGGCTCGGCCCCGCGCGCGAGCACGCGCTGCCAGCGCCGCTCCTCGGCCTTGAGGTAGCGCGGCACCTGCCGCAGCCAGTCGGCCGAGATCGCGCCGAGTCCCCCCGCGCACAGGAGCCGGGCCAGGTGGGCCTCCGTCTCGGCCGCCGCGCCGCCGCCCCTCCCGGCGCGCGGATCCTCGAGCAAGCGGCGCACCTCGCGCGCTTGCGCGAACCAGCCGACCGCCGCCTCGGCATTCGCCTCGAGCGCCGCAAAGAGCTCGGCCCGGCCCCGATCGACCGATGCCTCGAAGTCCGCGCGCACGCGCGGCGCATCCCGATCCTCGAAACAAGCGCTGCGAAACGCGAGCTCGAGGATGAGATCGACCAGCGCGTCGCGCTCGAAGTACGGCGCAGCTCCGAGCGATAGACGCGTGTTCGCGGTAACGAGCTTCACCAAATCGCGCGTTTGGCGCGCAAGCATGAGCTGGGCGAGGCGGGCGGCGCCGCTGCGCCACACGGTCGCCGCCTCGGCGGCCGACCACTCGAAACGGACGACGGCGCCGCCGCCGGCGCGCACGAGCGTCGGAAACACCGCCACCGAGCCTTGGGGGAGATCGATCGGGAGCATCCGCGGAAGCTCATCCGTCTCGAAGCGGCGCCACGGATGGGCGTACAGGCGCCGCGCACGCTCGTCCAGCCGGCGGCGAGCCTCGGCCGCGCAGCGGCGGCGCAGCTCGGCAAGATCCGACCCCGCGCAAAGCTCCTTGCTCTCGTCGATCACCGACAAGCGTGGCGCGAGATGGGCGGGCACCGAAGCGAGATCGAATTTCACGAGCTCCGCGGGAATCCCGCGCGCCTCCTTGAGCCAGTTTGTGAGTGTCGCGAGATCGGTCGAAGGCGCCGTCGCGAGAAAGCTCTGCGCGGCGGCTGCGATGGGAATCAAATCCCGGCGCGCCTCTTTCGGCATGGAGCGCAGCAACGCGACGATGCGCGGCTCCACGAGCCCCGGCACGGCGGCATCGATCTCTGCACGCGTCAACGCCGGCAGCGCAAGCAGCGGGACCTTGAGCGTCGCGCCGTCCGTGGCCTCGCCCGGTGCGAAGCGGTACTCGACCGGCACTGCAACGCCGCCGGTGCGCGCGCTCTCGGGAAACCGTTCGAGCACGTCGGGGTCCGGCGAGCGGGCGAAGATCTGCGCAGGGCTGAGCACCAGTGCTTGCCGCTGCGGCTCGGACAGGTGGCGCGTGAAGTGCTCGAGCGTCACGGCGCTCGACACCTGCCGGGGAAGCCGCTCGGCGTAGAAGTCGACGAAGAACTCCGGCGGCTGCACGAGATTGCGCACTCGCAGCCGCTCCTCCAGCTGC
>JBEKVP010000251.1:0-4425 GCA_049513935.1 Steroidobacteraceae bacterium | reverse complement strand
GAGCCCTTGGCGCCCTTGACCGTGACCGCGTCCGCGCTGACCGTGGCGGTGACGCCCTGCGGCAGATCGACCGGCTTTTTTGCTACTCGCGACATATGCCTTTCCTAGGATTGCTACTGGACGACGAAGAGCACTTCGCCACCGGTCCCCGCCGCCCGCGCCTGGCGGTCCGACATGATGCCTTGCGGCGTCGAGACCACCGCGACCCCCAAGCCGCCGAGTACCTTCGGCAACTCATCCTTGCCGCGGTAGATGCGCAGGCCGGGACGGCTGATCCGCTCGATGCGATCGATGACCGGGCGGCCGTCGTGGTACTTCAGCTCGATCGACAGCGTGCGGTTCTCGCTGGCCGCGTCGGGGCCGTAGGCGCCTATGTAGCCCTCTTCCTTCAGCACCTTGAGGATGGCGAGCTTCAGCTTGGAGGCGCCCACGCCCACCGTGGGTTTGCCCGCGGACTGCGCGTTGCGGATACGGGTCAGAAGATCGGCGATCGGATCAGTCATGCTCATGGTGCGCGCCTCACCAGCTCGCCTTGGATAGGCCCGGAATCTCCCCGCGGTTCGCCGCCTCGCGCAGCTTCGTGCGCGCAAGCCCGAACTTGCGGTATACGCCCCGCGATCGGCCCGTGATCGAGCAGCGGTTGCGCTGCCGGGTCTTCCCGGCATCGCGCGGCTGCTTCTGCAGCTCCGCCTGCGCGGCCGCGCGCTCCTCCGGCCCGGTCTTCGGATCGCGGATGAGCTCCTTGATCTCGGCGCGTCTCGCAGCGTATTTCTTGGCTACCTTGAGACGGCGTTTCTCGCGCATGAGCATGTTGGTCTTTGCCATGGGCTATTAACCTATTTACGGAACGGAAAGTTGAAGGCTTCGAGCAGCGCGCGGCCGTGCTTGTCGTCCGCGGCGGAGGTCGAGATGGTGATATCCATCCCGCGAATCTGATCGATCTGGTCGTATTGAATCTCGGGAAAAATGATCTGCTCCTTGACGCCCAAACTGTAGTTGCCGCGCCCGTCGAAGGAGCGGGTGCTGATGCCGCGGAAGTCGCGGATGCGCGGGATCGCGATGTTGACCAGCCGGTCGAGGAACTCGTACATGCGGGCGCCGCGCAGGGTGACCTTGCAGCCGATTGCCTGGCCGTCGCGCACCTTGAACGTCGCGACCGACTTCTTCGCCTTGGTGATCGCCGGCTTCTGGCCGGTGATCTTGGCGAGATCCGCGGTCGCGGAGTCCATGACCTTCTTGTCGGCCACTGCCTCGCCCACGCCCATGTTCACCGTGATCTTCAGGATCCGCGGAACCTGCATGGTGTTCTTGAGCCCCAAGCTTTGCTTGAGCTGCGGCACGATCTTCTCGCGGTAGACTTGCTGCAATCTGGCCATATCGCTTTCCGTTTATGCTCGTTACTTGGGATCGACCATTTCTTGGTTCGACTTGAACACACGCACCTTGCGGCCATCCTCGAGCGACTTGAAGGCAATGCGGTCCGCTTTCTGCGTCGCCGGGTTGTAGATCGCCACGTTGGAGATGTGCAGCGGCGCCTCGCGCTCGATGATGCCTCCGGGCTGATTGGCGTTCGGATTCGGCTTCTGATGCTTCTTGGCCATGTTGAGCCCTTCGACGCGGACCCGATCGTCGACGAGCACTTCGATGACGGCGCCGCGGCGCCCCTTGTCGCGGCCGGCGATCAGGATCACCGTGTCGCCTTTGCGTATCTTCTTCATCAGAGCACTTCCGGTGCGAGCGAGATGATCTTCATGAACTGGACGTTGCGCAGCTCGCGCGTCACGGGCCCGAAGATGCGGGTGCCGATCGGCTCGAGCTTGTTGGTGAGCAGCACCGCAGCATTGGTGTCGAAGCGGATCAGCGATCCGTCCGCGCGGCGCACGCCGCTCCTCGTGCGCACGACCACGGCGTCGTACACCTCGCCCTTCTTCACCTTGCCGCGCGGGATCGCATCCTTGATGCTCACCTTGATGACGTCGCCCACGGCGGCGTAGCGGCGCTTCGAGCCGCCGAGCACCTTGATGCACATCAGACGCTTGGCGCCGCTGTTGTCGGCGACGTTGAGCATGGTTCTAAGCTGAATCATGTCGGTCCTTTATTCGGCCCGGGCGCGCTCGACGACGCGTACGAGCATCCAGGATTTGCGGCGCGACAGCGGGCGGCACGGCTTGATGGTGACCGTGTCGCCTTCCTTGCATTCGTTGTTGGCGTCGTGCGCCAGCAGCTTGGTGGTGCGGCGGATGTACTTGCCGTAGGTCGGGTGCTTGACCAGCCGCTCGACGGAGACGGCGATGGTCTTGTCCATCTTGTTGCTCACCACCTTGCCGGTCAGGAGCCGCTGGCCGGTGGCGGGAGATGCGCCCTGGGGAGCGGTGTTTTCCGCCGTGTTTTCCGCGGTGTTTTCCGTCGTCGTAGCCATCAGACCTTCCTCCGCGCATCGCTCGATTGAGCGAGCACCGTCTTCACCCGCGCTATGTTCTTGCGGACCTTCGCGAACTGGTCGGGCTTCGCCGCCTGGCCGGTGGCACGCGCCATCCGCAGATTGAATTGCTCGCGGCGCAGCTTGAGCAGCTCCTCGTTGAGCGCGTTCGACGCCTTGCCGCGCAGATCTTTCGCCTTCATGTCCGCACCTGCCGCTTGACGAACGCGGTCGACACCGAGAGCTTCGCGGAGGCCAGCCGGAACGCCTCGCGCGCGATCTCCTCGCTCATGCCTTCGATCTCGAACAACACCTTCCCGGGGAGCACCCTCGCCACCCAGTACTCGACGTTGCCCTTGCCCGATCCCATGCGCACCTCGAGGGGCTTCTGCGTGATCGGCACGTCCGGGAATACCCGGATCCAGATGCGGCCGCCGCGCTTCACATAGCGCGAAATGGCGCGCCGCGCCGCCTCGATCTCCCGGGCCGTCATGCGTGCGCGGTCCGTGGCCTT
Source organism: Steroidobacteraceae bacterium (assembly GCA_049513935.1). Classification (GTDB taxonomy): domain Bacteria; phylum Pseudomonadota; class Gammaproteobacteria; order Steroidobacterales; family Steroidobacteraceae; genus Bog-1198. Next base: position 1,492 of record JBEKVP010000251.1, on the reverse strand, counting down.
GAGGCCGAACTCTCCGAACGCGACGCTGTTGCCGCGCTGCGCGCTGCCCGCGATCCGCCCCTTGAACTGTTTACGGAATTTGGTCCGCTTCGGCTGCATCATGTGTAATTACTCATTCAACTTTGCGCGTTTCAACTTTGCGCGGGCGCCGCCGCGGCCGAAGGTATCGGAGGCGCCGCCTCGGCTTCGGCTTTGGCGGCATCAGCCTCGGGAGCCTCCGCTTCCGGCTGATCGAACACCTCGCCCTTGAAGATCCAAACCTTGATGCCGATCACCCCGTAGGTGGTCTGCGCCTCGGCAAGGCCGTAATCGATGTCGGCGCGGAACGTGTGCAGCGGCACGCGTCCCTCGCGGTTGGTCTCGGTCCGGGCGATCTCGGACCCGTTCAAGCGGCCCGAAATACGCACCTTGATCCCGAGCGCGCCGGAACGCATGGTGTTGGTCACGGCGCGCTTCATGGCGCGGCGGAACATCACGCGCTTCTCGAGCTGCTGCGAGATGCCCTCGGCGACCAGCTTGGCGTCGAGCTCGGGCTTTCTGATCTCGGCGATGTTGAGGCGCACATCCTGCACGGTCATGCCGAGTATCTTGGCGACCGCGGCCCGCAGCTTCTCGATGTCCTCGCCCTTCTTGCCGATCACGATTCCCGGCCGCGCCGTGTGAATGGTGATGTTGGCCCGGCGCGCGGCGCGCTCGATGTGAATGCGGCTCACCGAAGCGTCCGCGAGCTTCTTCATCAGGAACTGGCGCACCAGATGATCGGTGTGGATGTTGCCAGCGAAGCTTTTCGAGCCGGCATACCACTTCGAGGTCCAGTCGCGGGTGATCCCCAAGCGGATGCCAATCGGATTTACTTTTTGACCCATGCGGTTTTCCTATCGACCCTTAAGGGGTCTCGCCCTTGCCGTCGGACACTTGCACCAGGATGTGGCTGTTGCGCTTCTGGACACGCACGCCGCGCCCCTTGGCGCGCGCATGAAAGCGCTTGAACATCGGCGCCGCATCGACCTCGACCCGCGTGACCTTGAGCTCGTCGACGTCGGCGTTGAAGTTGTTGTAGGCGTTCGCGATGGCCGAGTCCAACACCTTGAGCACGATCTTCGCGCCCTTTTTCGGCATGAACTTCAGCGTGTTGACCGCGAGCGTCGCGGACTTGCCGCGGATCGTGTCCACCACCAGGCGGCATTTTTGCGGCGAGATGCGTGCGTAGCGCAATACGGCCTTGGTTTGCATGCCTACTCCGCCGCCGTGACTTTCTTGTCGCCCGAATGCGCCTTGAAGGTGCGCGTCGGGGCGAACTCGCCGAGCTTGTGACCCACCATGTTCTCCGACACGAGCACGGGCACATGCAAACGGCCGTTATGCACCGCGATGGTCAAGCCGACCATGTCCGGGATGACCATCGAGCGGCGCGACCAGGTCTTGATCGGCCGGCGATCGTTCTTCTGACTCGCCGTTTGCACCTTCTTGGCGAGGTGCAGATCGACGAAGG
>JBEKVP010000250.1:0-4438 GCA_049513935.1 Steroidobacteraceae bacterium | reverse complement strand
GAGGACGAAACGCTGCGCCTCAAGCAGTGGGTGGGCCGCACCGAGGAGACGACGGGCGCGTTGCGCCCCGAGCCGGTCCGAGGTCTGGCGGCGACGCTTGACCGCGCGGAGGCGCCGCTCGAGGGCGAGCGGCTGCCCCCCCTCTGGCATTGGATATTCTTCCAACCGATGGCGCGGCAGTCGGAGCTCGAACTCGACGGACATCGGCCGCGCGGGTCGTTCCTCCCGCCGGTGCAATTACCCCGCAGAATGTGGGCGGGCGGGGCCTTGCGCTTTGAACCCGGCGTCGATCTGATCGTAGGTGCGGCGGCGTCGCGCCGTTCCCGTATCGACTCGGTCATCTGCAAGACCGGCCGCAGCGGTCCTCTGGTCTTCGTTACCGTTGAGCACGCCATCAGCGATGCCTTCGGTCGCCTTGCAATCACCGAGCGCCAAGACCTCGTCTATCGCGGAGATGCGCCCCGACTGAACGAGCCGCCGTCGCCAGAAGCGGCGATCACGCACCCGCCGCCCGTGTGGCGACGGCGGATCGACCCGAGCCCCGTGCTCTTGTTCCGTTACTCTGCGCTCACCTTCAACGGTCACAGAATTCATTACGACCGGCCCTATGCGATGACGGTGGAGAACTACCCGGGACTCGTCGTACAAGGCCCTCTCATCGCGACATTGCTCCTCGAGCTGCTGCAGACGGCGCAACCGCAGGCTCGAGTCTCGAGCTTCGCATACCGCGCGAGCGCTCCGCTGTTCGATGATGCGCCATTTTTCACGTGCGGCCGCCCGGCGGGCGAGCGGATCGAGCTCTGGGCGCAGAGCTCCTCGGGTCGGGTTGCGATGTCGGCGAACGTCACGCTGTGAGTGCCCCCTTCTCGCCACACCCTCAGCGCATCATGAAAACCGGCAACTCGCCGCTGCCAATTCCCGCAATGCATTGCGTCCATCCCTTATGTCCGCTCGGCGGGAATTGAGGATACTTCAAGCCAGATATCGACAAACTCCGAGGTAGCCGATGAAGGTGTTCAGCATGCCGCGCTCCGGCATTCTCATGATGTTTGCGGCGTGCTCGATCCTGGCGAGTGTCGATGGAGCGGCGTCTGAGGAGAGGGTAGACCACGCAACGCAGGCAGCGCTCGAGCTCGATGCGCATCCGGCGCGCGGCGGCGAGCAATTTCGCCAGTCGTGCGCAAGGTGTCACGGCTCCGATGCGCAAGGCGATGCGGATCACGCGATTCCGGCGCTGGCGGGCCAGCGATTCAGGTACATCGTGCGGCAATTGGCCGATTTTGCCGGGCAGGAGCGTGAGAGCTCAATCATGCAGCGCGTGATTGCGCACAATACCGTACGCGAGCCCCAAGCCTGGGTCGATATCGCGGCGTATTTGAACAGCCTACCCGTTACCGCCCGCGTGCAAACGGGAGACGGCTCACACGCGGCGCTGGGCCGTGGGATTTTTCATGAGCAATGTGCCTCATGCCATCGCGGCGATGCACACGGCGATGCCGAGGGATTCATTCCGTCGCTGCGTAATCAACACTATTCCTATCTGGTTACACAGCTCGATAAGCTCGCGGAGGGGAGCCGTCACAACGTGGATGAGGACCTGATTCTCTTTTGGCGCAGTTTGGACGCGCAGGACAAGCGCGCCACGGCTGATTATCTCTCGAGACTATCCGGTCCCGGTGACGTTCACAAGGCCATGCGCCCCGACGGCACGGTGGTCGACTGAGCCGGCCACTTAGTGGGCATCGAGGCTATCCGGCATGCGCGACATGAAATCCGCAACAGCCGCCATGTCATCCGGCGACAACTTGCTCACCGCGCCGATCAGCGCCGGCTCCGCCCTTGACCGGTGACCGGCGACAAAGCCTTTGAGCTGAGCCAACAGATACGTGTAGTTCTGCCCATCGACGGCCGGAACGGGTCCTTTCGCGCGGCCTTCACCGAGCGTGCCGTGGCATTCGGCGCAGTATTGATTGAAGATTTGCCGGCCACGACCGATGCGATAGCCGTCGCCGTGCTCGCCATGCACGTCGCGGGGCTGAATCGCCAAATAAGCACTGAGATCCCGAAGCGACTGGGGATCCGCCAGGGTGCCTTGAGCGAGGATTTGATGCATCTTGGGCGCGAAGCGATCGAGCGTGACGAAGTCGACGAGCTGCTCTAGAACGTATTGCTCTTGCTGACCCGCAAGCTGCGGATATTGTCGCTCGCCCGTTCCGCTCCCCTGAGGCCGGTGGCATCGTACGCAATACTCCTCGTATAACTGCTTGCCATGGGTCGGGTCCGGCGTGACTTTGGCGGCCCGGCCCAGGAGTTCGTACCGGGAAAGGTCGAGCGCTTGCAGCGGGAGCGACGCCATGAGTATCGCACCCATGATCCCGATGGACATTGCGGACCGGCTCATTTGAATTATTGCGCCCCCTTTTGCGATCCAAGCGATCCCACCTCTGCCGTCGCACTCGGTTGCTGCTCGCTCCACCAGCCGCCGCCCAGCGCGACATAGAGCGCTACGGTGTCTTGATAACGCAATGCAATGCTTTGCAGGTCGTTGATTTTCGCCTGGTGGTACTGCGCATCGGCGTTCAGCACGTCGAGATAGGTGTCGAGGCCTGCCACGTAATTGTCCTGTACGAGCTCGAGCGCCTCCTGCGCCGAGGAAAGCGCCGAATCCTCCGCCTTCAATGCTGCCGCATCGTGCTCGAGGGCGCGCAAGGTGTCGGCAACCTGGGCAAAGGCCCCGAGCACCGTTTGACGATAGAGCGCCGTTGCCTGCTTGTAGTTATCGAGGGCCGCCTTTCGCTTGAACCAGAGCGTGCCGCCTTGAAAGAGCGGTGCACTGACATCGGCGCCGACGCTCCATGCCCGGCCGCTCGAGGAGAGAAGACTACCGGTGTTTAGTCCGTTGGCGCTGTAGTTCCCGTTGAGGCTGAAGCTCGGCAGAAGCGCGGCGGTGGCCACGCCGACGCCGGCGCTTGCCGCGTGCGCGATAGCCTCGGCGATCAAAATATCCGGGCGGCGCGAGACGAGCGCGGAGGGCAGCTCGACGGGCAACTCACTCGGCAGCGTCAGCTCCTTCAGGGTGATGTCCGGCGGACCCCATTCGGCCGGCGCCCGACCGACCAGCGTCGCGAGCAGGTCGTCGCTTTGGGAGAGCTTCTGCTGCAATTGGGGGATGGTGGCTTGGTAGGTAGCCAGCTGGCTTTCGAGACTCAAGACGTTCGAGTAGGGCACGGTGCCCGCCTGCGCCTGGACCTTGGCGAGGTTCACTTGTTCGCTCTCGAGCTCGATCAGCCGCTGCGTCGCGCCGATCTCCGCCTTGTAGGTCGCCTTGGCCACCACGGTGTTGACGATGTTCGCGATCAACGTGAGATAAGTGGCCTGCTCATCGGCTCGCTGCAAATCCACCTGCGACCGCAGTTCCTCGATCAGGCGCCGCTCGGCGCCGAAGACATCGAGCGCATAGCTGACCGAGGCCGAGAGCGTGAACAGATTGAAGAGGCTCGAGGGTGCTGCCTCGCCCATCTTCGCGAGCGAATAGCGCTGGCGTGTCGCGCTCGCATCGGCTTCTGCCTGGGGAAAGAAAATACCGTAGCCGCTGCGCAGCGTATCCTGACTCTGGCGCAGACTCGCCTGGGCGGCTTCGATCCCGGGATTGTTGCGCAGCGCCTCCGCCACGATCGCATCGACTTTGGCAGAGTTGAACAATCGCCACCAATCCGCGCGAACCTTTGCACCGGGCGCAAAGTGCTGAGCAACCCCCTCGGCGTTCTCCGTCGCGGCCGGATCGCCCCCATTGGCATAGTGCTCGATCGCAGGGGGAGTCGGGCGCGTGTAGTTGGGGCCCACTGCGCACGAAGACAGCATCAGTGACACCAGCGCAAGGCCATATCGCCACGCTGCTTGCTTGGCTCCTCGGCTATTGGCCCACATAGACGTCCACCAGCTGCCCGGGATAGAGATGAGAGTCCTTTGGGTTTTCGAACCGGAAGATGACCGGGAGCACGCGCACGTCCACCCGCTCCTGGCGCTCATCGGAGAGCTCGATCTTGGGGGAAATGTAGGGCTGGATGCGCGCGAAGGTCAGCGGCAGGTGCGTATCCGTCCCGCGGATATACATCTCGGCCTTCATCTTCTCGGGGGCCGGCAGCCGGTGTACCAGGATCTCATCGACATAGGCGCGGACCTGAAGGTGCTGCTGCGGGGCGGCCATGACGATGAGTGGATCGTAGCCCTGCGTGTAGGAGTCGTAAGCGCCTTGGGGCGAGACATAACTGCCGACGCCCGTTTGGACCGACAATACGACCCCGTCGGAGGGCGCGCGAATCGTGTATTTGGCCAAAAGGGCGGCCGATGCCGCATAGGCTTTCGAGAGTGCGGTGTACTGTCGCTGCTGGTTTTGGATGTCATATACCCACGCGCCCGCCTTGGTGAGCTCATATTG
>JBEKVP010000249.1:0-4442 GCA_049513935.1 Steroidobacteraceae bacterium | reverse complement strand
TCGGCATCGAGACGAGCCGTACCTTGCGCCCTTTCGCCGCGGCACCGCGCACCGCGTCGGCGGCGATGCCGACCTCCGAGCCGGTGGCGATCACGATGGCTTCCGGCGGGCCGTCGGAATCGATCAGCACGTAGCCGCCCCGCCGGATCGCCGTGAGCTGCTCGGGACGCCGGGCCTGAGGCGTCAGGGCTTGGCGCGTGAATATGAGGCAGGTCGGTCCGTCGCGGTTGTCGATGGCGGTTCCCCACGCGGCCGCCGTCTCGACCGCATCGCACGGACGCCACACGTCCATGTGCGGAATCGCGCGCAGCGCCGCGAGCTGCTCGATCGGCTGGTGAGTCGGACCGTCCTCGCCGAGCCCGATCGAGTCGTGCGTGAACACGAAATTCACCCGCAATCGCATGAGCGCCGCCATGCGCAGCGCGTTGCGCGAGTAGTCGGAGAAGGTGAGGAACGTGCCGCCATACGGAATGAACCCGCCGTGCGCGGCCAGGCCGTTGAGGATGGCGGACATGCCGAACTCGCGGACGCCGAAATGCACGTAATTTCCGCCGGGGAGCGCGGCGGTGAGGATGGTGGAGTCCTTGCGCAGCGTGCCGTTCGAGGGTGTGAGATCCGCGGATCCGCCGAGCATCTCGGGCAGCGAGGGGCCGATCGCGTTCAAGATGGCCTGCGACGATTGCCGCGTCGCGAGCGACTTGCCCTCCGCCTGGGCCTGGTTGGCGCAGGATTTCACGAGATCGTCGACGCCTGCAGGCAGATCGCCGGCCATCCGCCGCTCGAGCTCGGCGGCCAGGGCGGGGAATTCCGCCTTGTAGGCGCCGAATCGCGCGCGCCACTCTTGCTCGGCCCGTGCACCCTGCTCGCGCATATCCCACTCCACGCGGATCTCGGCCGGTATCTCGAACGGCGGGGACGTCCAGCCCAGACGCAGGCGCGTCGCGGCAATTTCCTCGTTGCCCATCGCCTCGCCGTGCATGGAGGCGGTGCCCTGCTTGTTGGGCGCACCCCAACCGATCGTAGTTTTGGCGCAAATCAGCGACGGTCGGTCGGTCACCGAGCGCGCCTCCTCGAGCGCCTTGGCAACCGCCTCGCTGTCCTGGCCGTCGATGTGTGGAACGACATGCCAGCCGTAGGCCTCGAAACGCTGAGCCGTGTTGTCGGCGAACCAGCCGAGCACCTTGCCGTCGATCGATATCCCGTTGTCGTCGTAGACGCAGATCAGCTTGCCGAGCCGCTGGGTGCCAGCGAACGACGCCGCCTCGTGCGAGATCCCTTCCATCATGCAGCCGTCGCCCAGGAACACGTATGTATGGTGGTCGATGATGTTGTGGCCGGGCCGATTGAACGTCGCGGCGAGCGAACGTTCCGCGAGCGCCATGCCCACCGCATTCGCAAACCCCTGGCCCAGCGGGCCGGTCGTGGTCTCGATCCCGAGATGCACCTCGCGCTCCGGATGGCCCGGGGTTTTCGAGCCAAACTGCCGAAAATTCTTCAGCTCGTCGATCGACAAGGGATACCCGGTGAGGTACAAGACCGAATAGAGCAGCATGGACGCATGGCCGTTCGAGAGCACGAATCGGTCGCGGTCCAACCAGGCCGGATTGCCGGGATTGAACTTAAGCACGTGGCGCCAGAGCACCTCGGCGATGTCCGCCATACCCATCGGCGCGCCCGGATGACCGGAATTGGCCTTCTGAACGGCGTCCATCGACAGGGCACGAATGGCGTTGGCGAGCTCGCGGCGAGTGGGCATTGGGGGGCTTCTTCCAAGGGAGCGGGGCGTTATTCTCCCCGATGCGCATCTCCCCAGCAATATCGGGACGCAAGTCGCTGTTTGCCCGGAACCGCGTTCACACAATTGCAGTCTAGTCATGCAGGGCGCGGGAAAACGGCCCTCATGACCCAGTTCACCGACGCGTTTCGCCCCGCTTGCTACGATTTTAATATGAACATTCTACAAATAACCGATCCGCACTTGTACGGCAGCGCCGCCGGGGCGCTCCGCGGCGTCGTCACCGATGCGAGCTTGCGTGGCGTGCTCGCGGAAGCGTTCGCCAAGATTCCGGACTACGAAGCTGTGCTCGTGACGGGCGATCTCGTGCAGGACGACCCTTCCGGTTATTTGCGATTCCGCAGCATCTTCGGCAACTCGCCGAAGCCCGTGCTGTGCATCCCGGGCAACCACGATGAGCCCGAGGCCATGCGCCAATCGCTGGCGCAAGCCCCGTTCCAGTACTGCGGAACCTACACCGCTGCGGGTTGGCAATTCATCATGCTCGACAGCTACGACCCGGGACACGTCGGCGGACGCCTCGCCGCGCGCGAGCTCGAGCGTCTCGACCGGGCGTTGGCCGACTCGCCCGCGCACGCGATGATTTGTATGCATCACCATCCGGTCGCGATGGGCAGCCTCTGGCTCGACACCGTCGGACTCGCCAATGCCGACGAGTTCTGGCGGGTTATCGATTCGCACGCTCACGTCCGGGGCGTCGCCTGGGGCCACGTGCACCAGGAGTACGACGGCAAGCGCGGCAGCGTTCACCTCTTCGGGACACCGTCCACCTGCGCGCAATTTTTGCCCAAGAGCGACCGCTACGCCATCGACACCCGTCCACCCGCCTACCGGCCTTTCACGCTGCACTCCGACGGACGCATCGAGAGCGAGATCCGCTGGGCGCAATCGCTCCCTCTGCGCCAAGCCGCGGCCGCGCGCTGATCTTCGCGCCCGCGTGCGGCATACTTCCGCAACCTCCCGCCCCGCGAAGCCCCGACCGCGGGAACTCGCGCTCGGACCGCGGGGATTGGCCCTCGGACTGCGGGGATTGGCGCTCGGTTTATGGACGCTCTGCTGCCTCGGCGCGGGCGTCTCCGGAGCGCACGCCGATGCGCCGCGGCACACGCTCTGGGCGCTGCACGGCAAGCACAACACCGTGTACGTGCTCGGCTCGATTCACACGCTGCGCGCGAGCGACTACCCGCTCGCGCCGGCGGTACTCGATGCGTACCGCGACTCGAAGTCGCTCATCATGGAGATCAACCTCGACGAGATCGACTCCGCCGAGGTGCAATCCGAGATGCTCGCGAGCGCCACGCTTCCCGGGGACCGGAGTCTGCGCGAAATCATGGGGCCGGCGCGCTACGCGCGCGCCGAGCTGCTCTCGCGCGACGTCGGGGTCGAGCTGTCGATGTTCGATCAGTTCGCGCCGTGGTTCGTCGCCGAAGCGATCTCCCAGCTGCAGCTGACGCAGCTCGGCTTCGAGCCGGGCTCCGGGGTGGAGATGTATTTCCTCGGACGCGCCCGCACCGACGGCAAGAGCATCGATGGGCTCGAGACCGCGCATGATCAGATTGCGCTGTTCCAAGGCATGCCGATGGACGCCCAAGCGGAGTACCTCGTCGCGAGCCTCGAGCAGGCTCACGACCTGCCGAAGCAGGTGGATGACATGGTGCACGCGTGGCAGCGAGGGGATACCGCGTGGTTCGAGTCGGAGATCAAATCGGACGTCGGCCGCGACCCGGCGCTTTATCAATCGCTTCTGGTGGGGCGCAACCGCAAGTGGATCGCGCGCATCGAGCGGTTGCTCGACGATGACAAGAATTACCTTGTCATCGTCGGCACCGCTCATCTGGTGGGCCGCGACAGCGTCATCGATCTACTGAAGAAAGACGGCATCGGCGCGGACCAGCGCTGAAAGTCGCCCGCATCAATCGTCGGTGGCAGGCGTGGACGCCTGCGGATGCTGCGCCTTCCAGGCAGCGATCTTCGCTGCGCGCTCCGCTCTCGCGGCGGCGACGATCCCGGGAATCGAATCCTGCTGCGCCTTGGTGAGCACGCTCGCGTGGATCTGCGACCAGGTCTCGGTCTCGAGCTTGATGCGCTGCGCGGCATTGGCCTGCGCCTGCTGGACCAGCGTCGGATACTCGGAACTCGAGGGCGCGGTCGTTTCGAGCGCTTCGCGGTTCGTCTTGACGCTTGCGCGCAGCGCCTCGAACTGGCTCTTCTCGCTGGCGAAGATTGCCTTGATCTGGGTCTTCTGCGCGTCGGTCAGCGTGAGCTTGTGCAGCACGAGGCCCATGAAGGCATGGTGGTGATGACCGCGCCAATGGGGGCCGCCGGTGGCCTCTGCCGGCGCGCCGGTCGTGGGTGCGGTAGTCGCCGCATAGACGGCCACTCCCGCAAGCGAGGTCGCAAGACATATTACGGGAATCAGTTTTCGAGGGTTAAGCATGGCAGCTACTTCTCCTTGGCGTTGCACTAGTGGATAGTCTAGGGTGAAACGGCCGTCGCCAAGGGCACGTTGACGCAATGTTGCGTGAACAACATGTAAAGAATTGTCAATTCGTTTACTACGTTCGAAGATGGCGGGAAACTTAAGCCTGCACGGGAAAAAAGGCCATGACAAGCACGCTCGACAAAGCGCATTCCGAGGGCTCGGCGC
>JBEKVP010000248.1:0-4471 GCA_049513935.1 Steroidobacteraceae bacterium | reverse complement strand
TATTGCGGAAATCGTCGACATGTCGCCGGCCCTGAGAGTCTTGCTGGTAGAAGACTCCAAGGTGCTGACCGAGCGGCTGACTGAAGCGATCAGGCAGATCCCCGACGTCGAGCTCATCGGCACCGCGGACACGGAAGCGGCGGCACTCGCCGCGGTCAAGCGCGATCCCGTCGATGTGATCATCCTCGATCTGCACTTGAAGCAAGGCACCGGGTTCGGCGTGATGCGGGCGCTCGCCACCACCCAGGTCAAGCCGCGGATCATCGTGCTGACGAATTACGATCTGCCCGAGTACAAGAACGCCGCCATCGCGCTCGGCGCCACGCATTTCCTCGACAAGGCCCGCGACTACGGGCGGTTGCCCGAAGTGCTGCACGAGATCTGCGAGGCGCACGTCGCGAAACACTGAGTCAGCGGTGCGCGCGCTGCGCGCAGGCGAAGTACCTCGCTCCGGGGGTTTCATGTAAGAATGGTCCGGCCGGATGGGCGGCCGGAAACTGAGATGGCGTACGGGCCGTGCGGCCCACCGACTTTTCCGAGGAGAATACAATGGAAACGACTTTTGATCCGTACGGGGAGGAGCTCGGCGCATCCGGGCGGCGTTTGAAGGACGATGCGGGCGATGCCGCGGGCAAACTCAAGAATGTGGCGACCGAGGAGATCAGGAATCTGATCGCCGACGTAGAGGATCTGGTGGCGCGCCTCGCGGATCTGAACGACGCCGACGTCGCGACCATGCGCTCGAAGGTGATGGCGACGGTCGAGGCCGCCAAGGAGACGCTTACGGACAGCGCCGAAACGCTCAGGCGTCAGGCGCAGCGGGCGGTGAGCGGCGCGGACGACTACGTGCGTGAAAGTCCCTGGATCGCCGTCGGCGCGGCGGCCCTGATCGGCGCACTGGTCGGCATTCTGGTCGCACGCCGATCTTGACGGCCTCGAGGCGGCTGCTCCGATGCGAGTTCTATGGAAGTTGCCGAAGGCGGCCCCCGCGTTACTGCGTCACATCGCGGCCTATATCGAGTTGGCCGCGTACGATCTCGCACAGTCGCGGCGCGATTTCGCGGCCAACCTGATCGCATCGGTGATCGCGGGTGTCGCGGTGTTCTTCACCGTGCTCCTCTCCTGCGCAGCCGTGGTGGCGGCGACCTGGGACACGCCCCATCGGCTGACGGCGATCGTGTGGATGGCGGGTGTCTTTCTCGCCGTCGCGGTGCTCGCCCTCATCTATCGTTCGAAGGCGGCCAAGGAGCAGGCGCCGTTCCTCGCGTCGGTGCGCCGAGAATGGCAGGAGGACTCCGTCATTTTCGAGCACATTCTATCGGACGAGGATTGATGTGACTGCCACGCGGGGAGACCTGGCAACGCGGGACGCGCTTCTGGCGCGCCTCGCGCAATCGCGGGCCGAGATCAAGCGGCGGCTCGAGCCGCCACCCGACGCCGAGAACGCGGATGGCGGAGCGTCCCCGAGCCATACGCGGGGCGGGTTTCCGCGCAGCCGCACCATGCGGACGCTGATGAGCGGGCGGGGGATCGGCGCGATCGGCGCCGTCGCAGGCGGACTGCTCCTCGCCCGTCCTGCGCTCGCGTGGCGCCTCATCCGCCTGCTGCCGACCGGCGCCGTCGCGCGCATGGTCGTTTCGCGCATCGTGCGTGCTCTGGGCGCGACCGCCAGACCGGGCGCGGCGTCGCGCGGAGCTCCCGGGGACGGCGGCGCATCACCCTAGTTTATTGGGAAAAAGTCGCCTGCGGCGCTTTTTCGGATAGGGCTCCGTATCCGCCGGCCAAAGGCGTGGCTTTGGCCGGCTACCGTATTGCCGCGGGCGCAAGTCCGACAAGCTGATAGCGCCTCACCCGGGCGCATCACCCGAGGGTAATGCGCGCATAGTGAAAAGAGCCGTCGTCCACGAGACGGATCTCGCACGGGGCGGCGGCTATATCGCGGCCATCGAGCGCAGCGCGCACGATGCCGCGGCACACGCTGCGTGGATTCTCGACCGCGATTTGATAGCGCGATGAGCCGTGCTTGTAGGTGATCTCGAATCCGGGCCACGTGCGCGGGATGCAAGGATCGATTCTGAGCACGGTGCCGCGCACGTGGATTCCCAGAATACCCTCGGCGGCGGCGCGGTACATCCAGCCCGCGGAGCCTGTGTACCAGGTCCAGCCGCCGCGCCCGATGTGCGCCGGCGCCGAGTACACGTCGGCGCAAACCACATAGGGCTCGACCTTGTAGCGGTGGATCGCGGCGCGCGTGCTCGCATGATTGACCGGATTGATCAGCGAGAACAGCTCACCGGCCCGATCGCCGTCCCCGAGCAGCGCAAAGGCCAGGGTGCACCACATGGCGGCATGCGTGTATTGGCCGCCGTTCTCGCGCAGCCCGGGCGGATAGGCTTTGATGTAGCCCGGATCGTGCGAGGTGCGGTCGAACGCCGGCGTGAGCAGCTGCACCAAGCCTTCGCTGCGGCTGACCAGCTGGGCGTCGACCGCAGCCATGGCGCGCACCGCGTGCTCGCGCGGCGCGGCACCCGAAATGACGGCCCAGGACTGCGCCACCGAGTCGATCCGGCACTCGTCGCTCGAAACCGATCCGAGCGCCGTCGCATCGTCGAAGTAGCCACGCCGGTACCAGTCGCCGTCCCAGGCTTCGCGCTCGATTGCCTGCTGCAGAGCGAACGCATGTTTGCGCCAGAGGCTCGCCTTGTCTCGATCGCCGCGCCGCTCGGCGATGGGCGCAAAGCGCATCAGCGTGGCGTGCAAGAACCAACCGAGCCAAACGCTCTCCCCGCGGCCCGCGGCTCCGACGCGATTCATGCCGTCGTTCCAATCTCCCGTGCCGAACAAGGGCAGCCCATGCGAGCCGATGGCAAGGCTCGAATCGAGCGCGAGCGCGCAGTGCTCGTACAAGGGCGGCTTCGCAGCCGTGTGCGGGGGAGCGGCAAAGAGCTCGTGTTGTCCGGGCTCGAGCGGGCCGCCCTCGAGGAACGCGACGGGTTCCTCGAGCAGGCCGAAGTCCTCGGTCACTTCGAGATAGTGGGCGACCACGTACGGCAGCCAGACCCGGTCGTCCGATACACGCGTCTTGATGCCTTGATCGGTGACGGGCAGCCACCAGTGCTGGACGTCGCCGGCCGCAAACTGGCGCGACGCCGCGCGCAGGATGTGCTCGCGCGTTGCCTCCGGCCGAGCGATCACGAGCGCCATCACGTCCTGCAATTGATCGCGGTACCCCCACGCGCCGCTCGATTGATAGAACGCGGTCCGTGCCCACAACCGGCAGGCGAGAGTCTGGTAGAGCAGCCAGCCGTTGACGAGCACATCCAGGGATCGGTCGGGCGTCTTCACCTGCACGGCGCCAAGCGTCCGATCCCAGAAGTCCGTGACTGCCTTCAGGACGGCGTCGAGATCGGCGCCGCGGTATTTCTCGACGAGCGCGCGCGCCTCGCCGTGCGAAGACTCCTGTCCGAGCAAGAGCACCACCTCGGCCTCCTCCCCCGGCTCCAGGCTGAGCGCGGTTTGCAGCGCACCGCATGGATCGAGCCCGCCGCCGACCCGACCGGACAACGGACGGCCGCGAAGGAGCGCCTTCGGCTCCGCGAGCGATCCGTAGCGGCCGAGAAGCTCCGCCCGATCGCCGCTTTGGCTTTGCTGCCGGCCGCCCATGTCCATGAAGGCCACGCGGCCCGGAAAATCCACGCTCCAGGGATTGCGCGCGAGGAGCGCGGACGTTCCCGGGTCGGTCTCGGTCACGAGGTAAGGGGCGCTGCGGCTGCGCTGATTGCCGAGAACCCACTCGACGTAGTGAGTGACGGTGAGGCGCCGCCGCCGGTTCGAGCGGTTGCCGATTCTGAGCCGCGCGATCTTGAGCGAGTCCTCGAGCGGCACGAACTGCAGCAGCTCCGACGCGATACCGCGCGAGGCATGCTCGAATCGGCTGTACCCAAAGCCGTGACGCACGACATACGAGGAGGTCGGCTCGCGAATGGGCAGCGGAGTCGCGCTCCACAGATCGCCGCTATCCTCGTCGCGTAGGTACACGACCTCCGCCGGGGCATTGCTCACCGGGTCGTTGGACCACGGCGTGAGCTGATTTTGTTGCGCGTTCAGCGACCAGGTGGTTCCGGTGCCATCGGCGGATGCGAGAAAGCCGAACTGCGCATTGGCGATGACGTTGGTCCACGGCGCAGGGGTCCACGTTCCCTCCTGAAGAATGGCGACGTATTCGCGCCCCGCGGCCGCGAAGCCCCCCAGGCCGTTGAAGAATTCGAGGGCCGGAAGCGCGCCGAGCGCCTCCGGCCGGCCCGGGGGATTCAGAAGGCGCGGCCGCGGCGCGAGCTCATCCACCGGCGTGGGGAGCGCCAGGCCCGGCGGCGCAGTGAATAGCGCGCGTGCCGCCGTGCGAAACAATTCGCGGCTCGCCGCGGGCAGCGTGTCGCCGCGGACCAGGAAGACGCCGCCCCGGACCGTGCCG